>DASQQR010000211.1:0-13892 GCA_035643335.1 Anaerolineales bacterium | reverse complement strand
GAGATTCTCGCGCTGGAACAGCTGGGACCTGTTCCTGCATCCCAAAGGAGTATTTTTGGATGTACTCTACCGGTTTGCCAATCCCTTGATGAACTTGCGTTTTTTTGTGTTCACAACGATATTTACAGCCTTCTTGCTGGTTTGCTACCTGACTTTTGTTTCGGTACGCCGAATCAGCGAATCGGAGCGCACGGATGGATGATGGGTGTCAGCTCTTTGGGATTCAGCGTGGTTGGGACTTGATGTGAGGAGTGTCTTGGAGGAAGAGTTATAATTAGCTCAAGTAATTAACCTTAGAGACCCCAGAGGTTTTGAAAATGCTTCCTGTGGTCATCATGAATCGATTGTAAGCTGGCGTTGTCAATAAGTACGATTGAGAAACCCCTGAGGTCTATTACATGTCAGCAACGAACCAATTCGGACTCTCCTGTTTTTGACGGGAAAAGAGGTTAGGAGCAACTGATGACAGATAACAGATCAACATCCCTGCAATTTGCGCACGAGAACCGCCAACGTTTTTTGGCTGAACTGCAAGAATACTTGAAAATCCCGTCGGTATCCACCGATCCCGAGCACAAGGCGGATATCGAAAGAGCTGCGCAATGGACCGCAGATCAGCTGCGCAATCTGGGGATGAAGAATGTTGGGATATACCCGACGGATGGGCATCCGGCTGTCTACGGCGAATACCTGGAAGCGGGAAAGAGCATCCCCACGCTGCTAATTTACGGTCACTACGATGTTCAGCCACCTGACCCGCTGGACCTGTGGAAAAGCGGCCCATTTGAGCCTGAAGTGCGAGGCGAGAACTTGTACGCCCGCGGCGCCAGTGACATGAAGGGTCAGGTAATGGCAGCCTTCAAGGCCCTGGAAGCCGTGAAAAACGCGCGTGAGCTTCCGGTCAACCTCAAATTCCTGATCGAAGGCGAGGAAGAAATCGGTTCACCGAGTCTAAAGAAATTCATCCCGGAAAATAAAGAGTTGTTGGCCGCGGATTACGCCCTCAATCCGGACACCGGTATGACCGGATTAAACCAGCCTACAATTACCTACGCTCTCCGTGGCCTGGCTTACTTTGAGGTGCGCGTCTATGGTCCCGATCATGATCTGCACTCCGGCCTTTTTGGAGGCGTGGTCCACAATCCGGCTCAAGCTCTTTGCGAACTGATCAGCGGGATGCACGACGACCAGGGTCGCATCGCTTTGCCTGGTTTCTATGACAAGGTGCGCCTTCTGGATGAACAGGAGCGGGCAGAACTCTCGCGGCTGCCAATGGACGAAGCCTATTACTTGCAGCAAACCGGCGCTCCGGCCTTATGGGGGGAGTCGGGATATTCTCCGTTGGAACGCGTTGGTGCCAGGCCAACGTTGGAGGTTAATGGTTTGCTATCCGGTTTTACCGGTGAGGGCAGCAAAACTGTGCTCCCGGCCTGGGCGATGGCCAAGATTTCGTGCCGTCTGGTGTCGGAGCAAGATCCTGAAGAGGTCCGCCAGCAGCTATTGAAATATTTGGAAGATAGGGCGCCCAATACCATCCGGTTTGAAGTCATCGAGTTGGCTGGCGGTGCAGCTTCCATTTCAGATCGCAGTTCTGGCGGGGTAAAAGCGATGGAAGAGGCAATCGAATCAGTGTGGGGAAAACGCCCCATCTATAAACGCGAAGGTGGCAGCGTACCTGTGGTTGGCCAATTTCAGGATTATCTGGGGCTCGAGTCGATCAATTGTGGTTTTGGGCTGCCCGATGATAACTTGCACAGTCCGAACGAAAAGCTGCACCTGCCAACCTGGTATCAGGGGATCAACACTTATATACATTTCTTCTATAATATGGGAGCGGGCAAAGCCTGAATCTCGAGTCCCGTTCGTTTACATGATTTGGAACTTACTGTTTGAAGCGCAGAGGTAATCAGTATGAGAGATAGCGAGTTAAAACTGCCTGCATATGGGGGACAAGCCGTGATTGAAGGTGTGATGATGCGCGGCAAGCGCTATGTGGCCATCGCCATGCGAGATCCTGAAAACAATATCGTCATTCACCAGGAAGAGCTGGGGGGCATCTACAAAAGCCGGCTGGCCAAAATCCCGTTCCTGCGGGGTATGGTGATGTTGTGGGATGCACTGGGATTGGGCATTCGAGCGCTGACCATATCCGCCAATACCCAGACTGGTGAGGAGGAAAAGATCGAAGGTCCGGCGATGTTTTTCACCTTATTGGTATCGCTGGCTTTCGGAATTGGCCTGTTCTTCTTAGCGCCGGCGACTATCGGCCAGCTCTCCGAGCAAGTCCTTGGATTAAATGCCTGGGGAGGCAATCTCATCGAGGGCCTGGTCAGATTGTTCCTCTTGGTCGCGTATATAGCATTGGTCGGCCTGATCCCGGATATCCAACGGGTCTTCGCCTACCATGGAGCCGAACACAAGACCATCAACGCCTTCGAAGCCAATGCCGACCTCACGCCCGAGACTGTGTCTCAATACTCTCTGGAACACCCTCGCTGTGGAACCGCATTTTTGCTGACCTTGGTATTGATCTCGGTGGTGTTATTCACGCTACTGGGTCCCTTGCCGCTTAGCTGGCGGTTGGCCAGCCGGATCGTGCTGCTGCCGGTACTGGCCGGGTTGGCGTATGAATACATCCGCTGGACGGCCAATCACCTGGATTCACCCATTGTCAGCCGGTTGGTCAAACCCAACCTGGCTTTGCAGCACCTGACCACTCGCGAACCCAGCCTGGATATGCTCGAGGTGTCGATCGCCGCGTTCAACGCGATGCAGGTTGGGGAACGGGGAATTGTGACCTGAAATCGCGCCGATAAAGTGCTGCCGCACCGCGAGGCGCCCCACTTTTGATCCCATGCGGCGAAAATTCATCTTAGGTTGTATGCTTTTCTTCATATCTTGCGGGCTCGCCGTGGGACTGCTTGGCGGCGCAGGGCTGATCGCTTACCGGTCGCAGCCCCAACCGGACGAGAAGAACCAGGCCCTTTTTGAGGGAATCACCTATGTCAGGGACACGCGCCAAGCCCCGCGGCCGATGGTCGTCCACGTCGTAAAAGTGAACTTGCGCGCCTCAGGCATCGCTTTCCTGGTCACACCTGGAAATCCTGACGCATACCAGGCCTTAGAGGCCAGGACCACTTCTCAATTCCTCCAGCAGTTTGGCGTGCAGCTGGCTGTCAACGGGGACGGATCGGATCCATCCCATTACAATAACCCGCTGGACTATTATCCGCATCTGGGCGATCCGGTCGACCCGACCGGTTTTGCTGCCTCCAAGGGGGTGATTTACTCGGATAATCCCGAGAATGAACCGGTGCTGTACATTTCGCGGCGCAACCGGGCGCGCTTCAACTCTCCACTAGGTGGAATCTACAACGCCATCTCCGGCTTTTCGATGATCGTCGAAGACGGTAAGCCGTTACCCGGGTTGGATGAGGGACTCCATCCTAGGACTGCTCTGGCATTGGATAAGCCCCGGCGCCAGCTGATCGTTATCGTGGTAGATGGTCGCCAATCTGGATCCAGCCAGGGGGCCACGCTTGCCGAATTGGCCGAGATCGTCATCGTGCACGGCGGTTACGATGCCATGAACATGGACGGGGGCGGGTCGAGCACGTTGGTGGTGCAAGGCGAAAATGGAGAACCCGTCCTGTTGAACTCACCCATCCACAAGGGTATTCCAGGAGAAGAAAGGCCGGTCAGCAATCACCTGGGCATTTACGCCCAACCCCTACCTTGAAATACCCTGAAATCCTCCACGGGATAATCCCCTATTCCCCAACCATCTGGACCAGCAACTCCCTTTGGCGCGGTCGGTTGTCGAAATCAATGAACACAATCTGCTGCCACGTGCCCAAACGTAACCTGCCGTTGGTGAACGGGACGCTGAACGATGCGCCCAGCAGTGCGGCCCGCGCATGGCTGTGACCATTGCCATCGCCCCAACGGGCGTTATGGGCGTAGTGGCGGTTGGGATCGACAATTTCGTCAAATAATCGTTTGAGATCGCTCAGAGCGCCGGATTCGTATTCGATGGTGGTCAGTGCACTGGTGGAAGAAGGTGAAAACAGATTGATGATCCCGTCCTTTAGCCCGCTATCGCCTACTACTTTAGAGACCTGCGAAGTGACGTCCAGGATATCGGCATTTCCTATCGTGCTGAGTTGGATCGTTCCGGACTTAACTGTCATAAAATTGAATGAACCTCCCTGTTCTGAATGGCTTTTGGAATATTCTACTAAAATGTTTCGGAATGGTAATGGCCTAATTTGACGTTTTACTTGCGACGCAGATGTCTGGAAACAGTATAGGATAAGCTCAATGGCAATCGACCTGGCACTCTACCGCAGACAGGTGCGCGTCTCCCAACAGCCGCTCGTCCGTCTATCGGCGATCGATGTATCACCCGATCATCCCCAGCGGACGATCGTTTTCGTCCACGGATTTGGCGGCCAGGCCTCCCAATGGCAATACCAGCTACACCAATTTTCATTTTCCAACCGGGTTGTCGCCCTCGACCTGCGCGGTCATGGACTGTCGGACAGGCCCAACCAGGGATATTCGATGGCGCGCATCCAGGAGGATTTGGAGATAGCCCTGGCGGAACTAGCCGTGGAAGATGGTTTTGTTCTGGTGGGCCATTCCTTTGGCGGCGCCATCACGACAGAGTTTGCCACCAACCATCTGGAGGCGATTGAGTCTTTGATCCTGGTCTCCACCGCGGGCGTTTTCAAGCTTAACCTGCTGTACCGCCTGTTATTGCGTTTACCCCAAACGGTGTTACGCGCAGCAGGTCCTTTCACGCGCGACTGGCTCTCCGCGCCGCCCTGGGTCTTGCAGGCCTGGTATCACCACAATCTGGCTCGATGGAATGGTTGGAGTCTGTTTCGGAGTCTCCAGGTGCCCACCACGGTGATCAGAGGCCATCTTGACATCGTCTTTGAAAGGCCGCTCTTCGAGGAGGTAGCACGGGCCATACCCAATGCGGACGAGATTGACGTGGGCGCATCCGGGCATATGGTCATGTTAGAACGACGGGAGGCGGTGAACCGCGCGATCCAACGCGCTCTCCAAAAGACACAAAAGTCCTGGCGGGATGAGGAGCCCGACACGGCTCCTACCGGGCGCGCAGAGCTGGTGCGCGAGAGAACCTGGTTGTCCCATTACGATGAGGGCGTACCATTCACCGTTGCAATCCCGCAGGTACCTTTGCATTACCTGCTGCGCTCGGCGGTCAGCCGCTTTCCCCTTCATCACGCCATCATCTATGAGGGCAACAAGCTCACTTATCGACGCCTCGGCCAGGAGGTCAACCGTTTTGCCAATGCGCTGCGCTCCCTTGGCATCGACAGCGGTGACCGCGTCATGTTGCTGTTGCCCAATCTTCCCCAATTGGTAATCGCCTTCTTTGGCACTCTCGAGGCCGGCGCCGTGGTTGTTTTCTCGTTACCCTCCGATGATCCCCAAACGTTGGTCCGCCAGATACGCGCATCACAGGCGCGCGTGTTGGTGACACTGACCCAGTACGACGAGCTTGTACAGCAAATCAGGACGGACCTGGCTACTCAGGAGGCTTCCTCCCTGGAGATCATCATCTTCACGCACATCGCCGATTACCTGCCCGCCTTAAAACGGGTGGGCTTTATATTCTCTCAAGAAGAACGCAAACGGCATCTATTCGATATCCCACTGGATGCCAGCGCGCACTTCTTCAACCAAATGCTCTACACCCACAGTTCCCATTCTCCCGACGTCCCAGTTCAGGAAGAGGAATTGGCGGTGATTCACTACACCGGTGGTATCACGGCGGAACCTAAGGGCGTTATGCTTTCCCACCGCAATTTGCTGGCAAACACCATCCAAACGCGTCACTGGATGCCCAATGCCCGGGAGGGCCAGGAGCGATTCTTGTGTGTACTTCCGTTCGCCCACAGTTACGGCCTGACTGCCGCGCTCAATGTGCCTGTCGCCCTTGGGGCCACCTTGATCATCAAACCGGTCTTCGATGCATCCGAGATTCTGAAATCGATCCGGCGCTACCGTCCAACCATTTTCCCGGGTGTTCCCAGCATGTACATGGCGATCAAGGATTATCCAGGCGTGCGCAAGTTCGGTATCCATTCGATCAAGGCGTGCATCAGTGGTTCCGCTCCCCTCCCCGTGGAAGTGCAAGAGTCCTTCGAGAAACTCACTAGGGGACGGCTCGTCGAAGGGTACGGATTGACCGAAGCCGGACCGGTTACTCATGCCAATCCGTTGGAAGGCAAACGCAAAGTCGGGAGCATTGGGGTGCCCCTTCCTTCCACAGAAGCTTGCGTGGTAGACTTAATCAGAGGCAACCAGGAAGTCGAGCAGGGCCACATCGGCGAATTGGCAGTGCGCGGTCCCCAGGTGATGCTGGGATATTGGGATAATCCCAAAGCGACCCGCAAGGCGTTCAACCGAGATGGTTGGCTGCTGACCGGTGACGTAGCACAGGTAGATCCGGAAGGATACTTTCGCATCATCGCCCGGAAGGTGGATCTCTGGTACCCGGAGAAACCTGGAAACCCGGCTTTCCCCCGGGATGTGGAAGAAGTGCTCTACGAGATTCCACAGATAAAAGAAACTGCCGTAGTCGCAATCGCTAACCAGCCGATTGCCTTTGTCATCGCCCGAGGCGAAGGTCCCAAACCTGAGGCGATCATCGCTTACTGCAAACGGCGGTTGCCACCTGAACTCGTGCCCCGCATGGTTGTTTTCGTCGATGAATTTCCACGCACCTTCATCGGAAAAGTTATCCGGCGCGAACTGGCCAGGAGGTATGAACAATACCAAGCCAATGATCACGAGAGCGACAAACAACGGCAGTAAACTAAACTACACCGTTCGAGGGGAAGGGCAGCCGGTGATATTGATTCACGGGATTGCTGCTTCCCTTTTTGACTGGCGATTCCTGATCCCCGAACTGGCGGACAACGGTTATCGCGCCTATGCCTTGGACCTATTGGGTCATGGGGAAAGCCCCAAACCCGATGACCCCGAGGCCTACCGCTTTGAGACATTGTCCAGACAGCTGGCAGATTGGATCTCGAGTTTGGGTCTGGAGGAGCCGGTGAATCTAATTGGTCATTCGCTAGGTGGGTCCTTCGGCCTGGACTATGCGGCTCGCCATCCAGGCCAGGTAAAGAGCCTGATCCTGGTCGACCCTTATTACCGGCTCAAGCAGCTCTCACCCTTTCTCAGCGCTGCGAATCGCAGGCCGGCGATAGCAGAAAAAGCGCTGCGCATGGTCCCAGAATGGATTGTAACCGCGGTCATGAGCTGGGGTGTAAAACCTAGGAGCGAATTATCCAGGCAGGTTCGACTGCAGATCGCTGAGGATTACAGACGCGCCACACCCCACATCATCCGGATCACCCACACCTTACCAGATCTCGGTCAGGAGATTACAAAAATCAGGTCCAAAACCCTGGTCGTATGGGGCGAAAATGATCTTACCCTTAACACCGCTTCTTTTCCGGCTTTGGTAAACCAGATTCCGAATGCAACGGACTATGTCATCCGAAGTTGCGGGCACCAACCGCATCTGGTCAAACCAGATCTGTTCAACCGGATTGTCCTGGATTTCTTGGCTGGTTCAAACGGCTCCGAATCTGAGAAAGCCATTTAACTAAGCAAAAAAAACTTCATGCCGGTAAAATTGATCTTCAGAAAAAAGGGATACGAAGTAGAGGCAGGGATCACGGTGCGTCAGGCGCTAAAACGAATCGACCTGGATCCCGAATCTGTCCTGGCGACCCGCAGCGGCGAATTGATCACTGAAGATGAGGTCCTGAGGGATGGGGAAGAGATCAAGTTGGTAGCAGTGATTTCGGGAGGGGGAGATGGAGGTTTATTGTTATGAAGTGTCGCAAATGCGGCGAGAAGGCTGCCATCAACATGCGCCAGCACCGTCTGGCGCTCTGCAAAGAACATTATCTCGAATGGATCCCAGAACAGACAGAGCGCTTTATCCACAAATATAAAATGTTCGCTCCGGAAGAACGTGTTTTGGTCGCGGTCTCGGGAGGCAAAGACTCGCTGAGCCTGTGGGATGTGCTCTGGCGGCTGGGATACGCCGCCGATGGCTTGTATATCGGCTTAGGCATTAATGGGGGTATTCATTACTCGGATGAATCCCGGCAGTTTTGCGAGGCTTTCGCCCAAGAGCGTGGTCTGCATTGGGGGGTCGTTGAGGTTGCCGAGCAGTATGGGGAGACCATCCCGGAGATGGCGGCCCGCACCACCCGGGGAAAAGGAAAGCCATGTTCAGTGTGTGGGTTGGCCAAACGCCACATTATGAACCGCATCGCCCGGGATGAAGGCTATGATGTCCTGGTGACCGCACACAACCTGGATGATGAGGCTGCGGTTCTTTTCGGTAACACCATTAATTGGATGTCAGGCTACCTGGTGCGCCAGAGCCCAGTGTTAGAAGCGACCCATCCCGGGCTGGTGCGTAAGGCCAAGCCATTTTGCCGCTTCTATGAGCGCGAGACAGCTGCGTATGCGTTGCTTCGCGGCATTGATTATATCTATGAGGAATGCCCTTACTCGGTCGGGGCCAAATCGCTGTACTACAAAAACTTGCTGAACACCCTGGAGGCCGAACGTCCCGGCGCAAAATTGACCTTCTATCTATCATTTTTGCAGGCGAAGGAGACGGGTCTTTTCGAGGGAAAGGCAAATGGTGCGCGAGAAACTCTGAACACCTGCCCAACTTGTGGACAGCCCACGACCGCCCCAGGAGAGTGCTCTTTCTGCCGGATGGTGATTAAATACAGCCAGGTGGTTTAGCCAGGAGGTACTTGATGACAACCCAGCCTTCCGATCTGGAAGAATTAACCATTCTGGGACATGAAGCCAAACCCAGCAAAAAACTGGATGCTTTTCCCAATCTCGCTCCGGATCGATATTACCAGGTGACCTTGGAGACCGATGAATTTACCTGTGTCTGCCCCATGACGGGCCAGCCGGACTTCGCCACTATTCGCGTGCAGTACGTTCCCGACGAGAAAATCGTCGAATCCAAGTCCTTCAAGCTGTATTTGTGGTCCTACCGGGAAGAGGGCGTCTTCCACGAACACGTGGTGAACCGGATTCTGGACGACCTGGTAAAGACTCTTGACCCCCATTGGTGTAAGGTGACCGGGATTTTCAACGTGCGGGGAGGCATCGGCATTACTGTAGAAGCCGAACACACCAAGACGCCCCAAGCCCGCGCCCAGTGGAGCCCGCAGCTACCCAAAAGCGCCAAATAACGATTCATGGACAAAAACGGTTATCGTTGGTTTCACGTGGTGACGGCTGTCTTCGTCACCACGTTGATCATATCGAATATCATCGCCGTCAAATTGGTGCACATTGCCGGCCTTTTTTTGCCCTCCGCCGTCATCCTGTTCCCCGTAGCGTATATATTCGGCGACATTTTGACCGAGGTGTATGGCTACGCCCGCGCTCGACAGGTGATTTGGACCGGATTCTTCTGCAACCTGCTGGCGGTGGTTGCCATCTGGATTGGCGGTAAATTGCCCGCAGCCCCTTTTTGGGCAATTGGCCCATTTGATTCACCCCAGGCCGCCCAGCAGGCCTACCAGGCGATCCTGGGTTTCACACCCCGGTTGCTTCTGGCCTCCTTCATCGCCTATCTGGTAGGTGAATTTTTGAACTCCTTCGTGCTGGCGAAACTCAAGCTGAGGACCCAAGGGCGTTTCCTGTGGATTCGCACGATATCTTCCACCATCGTAGGAGAAGGGGCCGATTCGGCGGTTTTCATCAGCGCCGCGTTTTGGGGCATCCTGGCCCCAGGGGCGATAGGCCAGGCGGTTCTCTCACAATGGCTGTTCAAGGTGACCTACGAGACCCTGGCAACCCCGCTCACCTATTGGGTCGTTAACGCCCTCAAACGCGCTGAGAATCTGGATTACTTCGACCGTGATACTGATTTCAAACCGATCACAATATAAAAGAGGCTGTCGTTTTGGACAACCTCTTTTTGCTCAAGCGGTCTCCAGATAACGCTCTACTTCCCAATCCATGACCCGCGTCCGGTAGTCGTCCACCTCCGCCCACTTAGCACGCGTGAAGGCCTCGTAAGTAAAGGATCCAAGCGCATCTCTTAGGACCTGATCAGCCTCCAATTCCCGAAGAGCCTCGGCCAGCGATCCGGGCAGTTCGGAAATGTTCATCTCTTCCAGATCCTCCCTGGACAACTGGTAAACGTTGACGTCGTTCAACGGGTCGGGGGGCATCTGCTGGTTATCGATGCCGTCCAATGCAGCGGCCAGCATTACGGTTAGGGCCAAATAAGGGTTCGCTGAGGGGTCCGGGAACCGCAGCTCTGCGCGCATGGACTTATCCCGTCCCGTGGTGTAATAGGGGATCCGGATCAGCGCCGAACGATTGATTTGCGCCCAACCCACGTAAACGGGCGCCTCATAACCTGGCACCAAACGTTTGTAGGAGTTCACCGTGGGGGCAACCACGGCCGCCAGCGCTTTGGCATGCTTCAACTGGCCAGCGATAAAACCGTATCCGATTTTCGAAAGATGGTATTCATCCTCGGGATCGAAGAAAAGATTATTTCCCTCCCGGTCAAATAAGGACTGGTGGCAATGCATTCCGGAGCCGTTGATGCCGAAAATCGGTTTGGGCATAAATGAGGCGATCAAGCCGTGCTGCGCCGCGATGGCTTTCACGGTGTATTTAAGAGTAAGTACGTTATCGGCCGTCTGCAGCCCATCTGTGAAGTGGAAATCGATCTCATGCTGGCCCAGAGCCACCTCGTGATGACCCATCTCGACCTCCAACCCCATGCCTGCCAAAGCGTTCATCAATTCCGTACGCACACGCACCGCGTCGTCGCTGGCCGAAAAATCGAAATAACCGCCCACGTCGTGCGGCACCGGATGGATGCTTTCCGGCCCGTTGCGTTTGAAGAGGAAAAATTCGGGCTCGGGCCCTACATTATAGGTCCATCCGCGTTCTCGAACGCGTTCCAACATGAGCTTTAATGTTCCCCGCGGGTCGCCCGGGAAACGAGTGCCATCGGGCTGGTAAATATCACAAAATATCCGCGCTCTGCGCAGTTCAGCGGGGCTCCAGGGCAAAACCACGTAAGTGTCCGCATCCGGCACCAGACGCATATCGCTCTCCTGAATGCGGGCAAACCCTTCCACGGATGACCCGTCGAACCAGACCCCATCCTCAAGTGCTTCACTCAGGCGATGCACGGGTATGTCAACGCTCTTCACCGCGCCCGTAACATCCGTAAACTGCAGAGAAATAAAGACAACCTGGTCTTCCTTCACTTTGGCGAGCAACTCTTTTTCATCCATTCGATTCTCCTCTTGATAAATTTGACATAAGACCATCAACCTAACGAACTGGGCCAAACAAATGACCCATGGACGCCATTCTAGCCCACGCTGCCAAACACGTCAACACATACGGTGGATCACCTCACCTCGATTGAGGCTCCGGCGCACTGGCGCGTAGCCCGTCCCTCATTTGCAGCGACAACTCTCTAACTTCGCTCTTTTCTGCGTCGGAGAGCTGCGACCAAGGAGCGAAGAAGAAGGATTGTGTATCGTGCTCTACCTGCTCTCTAAAGCTCTGGCCATTGGTTGTGATGCGCAATTGGGACTCTGAGGCCTCGATGAATCCCCTCTCCTGGAGCTCAGTCACCGCGTCCGCATACACTTCTTTTGAATGACCCCTGTGCGCTAATTGATCCACCAATTCGGGAACCGAATCCACTTCACTACGCCAAATCAGTGTAAGGGTTTCTAGGGCCGTAGCCGAGAGGCCTGTACCCCGCCACGCTGCCAGGTGGGCATCATCCCGGTACGCCATTAGGCAAGAGATGGCTTGCTCCGTATACGGCAAAGGGGGATCGAATGACGGCATGAGCTTGAAGCTAAGTCCGATCGACCAAGGGTTTGGAGGCGGAGCTGTTTCAAGGCTACTTTGAACCAGCCTGCCCAACAATCCCGCCAGGCGCTGAGATTCCCGCAGTGGGAGGGGATCTGCGTCGGCCATCGCATAACGGGCCTCGTCAATAAACTGTTGGGTTATCCTCCGGCCCTCAGGCGTCATGCGGAAATCACCTTGAGACACCTCCCCAAGGTAATCCAACCTGGCGGCGTGCGCCAAACGGGCAAAATATTGCTCCGCTGAAGTATACGGATTACGGATCAGCAGGTGAGCAGGCGTTGTAGTATCCGGTTCGATGGTCAGAACCGCTACGAGCAAGCTCATGGACCGGCCGTCCAAACCGGTATTCTCAAGGATACGCTCCAACACCGGCTGGTAATGGGGCCAGACGGCCCTCCCGGTTTCGCGGACCAACTCCCAAAGATCCTCGTCGTTCATTGGATATTTCCTCCTGGGAATCCTGAAAAATCATCCAAGCGGTAGATTATTCCAACAAGTATAACCCGATCTCTTTCGCGATGAGTTGACTATACCAGAAATCTGAGGCCAGATATAGAGCATGAATGTGCGTATGTCCAGACCCCGTTCCCGGGTGTTAAAAAAATATAAGCATGGCTGTCTGCGCCACTTTTCTAAGGTATAATCCTCACAATTCTGGGAGTGGTTGGGTCCTGGTGGGCTCCCCGGTCTTCAAAACCGGTGGCGGGTCGCGTTGCGGGCCGCGGTGGGTTCGACTCCCATCCACTCCCGCCTGTTAACGGCTGGAAAGTGTACTGGTTGTTATCGAAACGCTTATGACTACAGATATATCTTTACCCGAAGCTACCTCAATTCCCGTCCAGGAAGATCCCCTCACTCCGCTGGTCAGAAAAATCATGCGTGTGGAGGACATCACCTGGGGACAGGGAAAACAAAACTATATCGTTCGTTACCGTGGAAATATCGTTGGAGAGACTTCGGCGGCTTATGAAAAGCTGGCCGCAGATCTCCAACCTCACGACGTCACGCCCCTATTTCGCAGTGAGGAGGGGCGCCACGCGGTGATCCTCGTAAAGGGTATCGTCCGTCCAAAGCCTTCTAACCCTTGGATAAACTTGCTGCTTTTCCTGGCGACGGTGGCAAGCATGATCCTCTCCTACGCTTTGCTCAGTTTTGAACCACCCGCTACATCCGGATTCGCTGGCCTCCTACCCAATGCCCTCAAGGCGCTCGGGCTTGGACTATCCTTCGCAGTGAGCTTGCTCGCCATCTTGCTTGCCCATGAATTCGGTCATTACTTGGCGGCCAGGTACCACGATACGGCCGTTACCCTGCCTTATTTTATCCCCTTTCCATTAAGTCCATTCGGGACCATGGGCGCCTTCATCCGCCTAAAGGAGCCGCCCAAGAATAAGCGCATTTTGCTGGATATCGGTATCGCTGGACCGTTAGCCGGGTTTATCGTGGCGATTCCAGTGCTTTTCCTGGGGCTGTATCTATCCCCGCTGGATCGGCTCCCACTGACGGCCAGTCAGGGCGTCAGCCTGGAGGGAAATTCGATCCTGTACTTGCTGGCAAAATACATCGTCTTCGGCCAGTGGCTGCCGAACCCGGGCAATTATGGCGGGCTGCAACCGCTGGTCTACTGGGTACGCTACATCTTCACAGGCATGCCGGTCCCATTTGGTGGCATGGACGTCAGCCTGCATCCGGTTGCCTGGGCGGGCTGGGCTGGCTTGCTGGTTACCGCACTAAACCTGATCCCTGCTGGGCAGCTCGATGGTGGGCATGTGTTGTACGTGCTTCTGGGCGGCAAGGCTCGCGCAATTCTGCCATTTATTCTTACTGCGTTGGTTGTGCTGGGTACGGTTTGGCCGGGTTGGTGGTTGTGGGCATTTCTGATCTTCCTCTTGGGGCGGGTTTTCGCTGAACCCCTGGATCAGATCACCCCGCTCGAT
>DASQQR010000210.1:0-7312 GCA_035643335.1 Anaerolineales bacterium | reverse complement strand
CTTGCACCGATCCCACTGCCAGGATGGCGGCTTCAGGCGGGTTGATGATGGCAGTGAAATGCTCGACCGCGAACATCCCCAAATTGCTCACTGAGAAGGTAGACCCCTCGATATCATCCGGGCGCACACGGCCATCTCGAGATCGGGTTGCCATCGCCTTCAGTTCCCTGGCGATTTGGCGCAGGGGCTTCAGGTCGGTATTCCGGCAGACCACTGTGAGCAAGCCGTTCTCCACGGCCACAGCCACACCGATGTTAATATCGCCAAAATGAAGGACCTCATTGTTGTCCTCGTCCAGAGCGGCGTTCAAGTTAGGATATTCGCGCAAGGCCAGGGCAACGGCCTTGACGATGAAATCGTTAACCGAGATCTTTTCGCCTTCCGGTAGCGAAGCGTTGATCCGCCCGCGCAACTCCATCAGTGCGGCCATGTCGTATTCGTGGGTGACGTAAAAATGTGGCGCCGTTTGGAAGGATCGAGCCATCCGCCGGCCAATGGTCGCCCGCAGGCGACTGCGAGGGATATGCTTGGTCTCACCTGGTTCCACCATCAGAGTCGGAACCCTCGGTGCTGCGGCTTCAGCTTCAGGAGCGCGTTCTTCGGGCGTCGGTTTGGCCTCCAGGTAGGCTTCAATATCCGCTTTAATGATCCTGCCCTGTGATCCTGATCCCGAGATCCTGCTGATATCGATGCCCTCCTCCTCAGCCATGCGGCGAGCCAGGGGAGAGGCTCGTACCCCCTCCGGCAAATGAGCTTCTCCCTCCTCGGGAGGTCTTTCTTCCCTCCGTCTCTCCGCCGGTTTCGCTTCCTCTTCAACCTTGGCCTTTTCTTCTTGAGGAACAGCTTTCGGCGCTTTTTCAGCGATCAGGGCATCCCAATCGATTTCTTCGCCTTCCTCCCCGATCACAGCGATAGGCTTGCCAATCGGGACCGTGGTATCCTCGTCCACCAAATGCCGCCGCACGACTCCGCTGTAGTTGGCTTCAACTTCCACAGTCGCTTTGTCGGTCTCAATTTCAGCCAGCACATCCCCCTTGGTCACCTTGTCGCCTTCGCCGATCACCCAGCGAACCAGGGTGCCTTCCGCCATGTCAAAGCCCAGTTTAGGCATCTCGACAACTTCTGCCATTACAATACCTCCTTAACAGCCTTGACGATATCTTCGACTTGAGGCAAAGCCATCTGCTCGAGCTCACGGTTGTAGGGCAAGGGAACTTCTTTCTGCGCCACGCGTTTGATCGGCGCATCTACATAGTCGATGGCTTCTTCGTATAAACGAGCCGCCACTTCAGCCCCCACGCCGTAGGAGCGCCAACCCTCTTCGACGACCACGGCCCGGTTGGTCTTTTTGAAAGATTCAATTACAGGGCCCATATCCAGTGGCCTCAGCGAGCGCAAATCCACGATTTCAACATCAATATCTTCTTCGGCTAACTGCTCGGCTGCCTGCTGAGTTAAATTGAGCATTTTGCTGTAGGTGATGACCGTAACATCGCTGCCCGGTCGTTGAGTTTTGGACTTACCCAGTGGGGTCGTATACTCTTCCTCTGGGACTTCGCCGCGCACCTGGTAAGAAGTCGCGTTCTCAATATACAAAACAGGGTTATCGGAACGAATAGCGGATTTAAGCATACCCTTGGCATCTTCGGGCGTGCCCGGAGCGACGACGGTCAGTCCTGGGAAATGTGCAAAAATAGCGTCTGGCGTTTGCGAGTGCGTGGCAGCCAGCTGCCGCCCCCCACCGCCAGGGGCACGGATAACAAGCGGAAGTATGAACTGGCCACCAAACATGTAATGCAACTTCGCCGCCTCGTTTACGATGTGCTCCATTGCTGCAAAGGCAAAATTGATCGTCATCAATTCCGCTACGGGCCGTAAACCCGTGAGTGCCGCACCAACAGCTGAGCCAACGATAGTGGCTTCTGAAATCGGAGTATCTCGCACGCGTTTTTCACCAAAATGATCATAAAACCCCCGGGTGACCGCGTAAGTTCCTCCCCACACGCCCACTTCTTCTCCCATGATAAAAACGCGTTCATCGCGTTCCATTTCTTCCCACAAAGCCTGAGAGATTGCCTCACGCATTGTAATTTTAGCCATAGTTTCCTCTGTTAGAAAGATCGACGGTTTGATAATCGGATGATTGAACAGTCAACGCCAGGAGATGCATCAGATTCTCGCGCAGCCTTCCCTAATATTCTTCAGCATACACATCCTCGAACAGCTCATCAGGCTTAGGATCGGGACTGGATTCCGCATAATCAACTGCGTCTTCGACTTCAGCTTGAACTTGGGTATCCAAATCATCAAGTTCTTCCTTGGTGGCAATCTCCTCATCCAGCAAATATTTATGGAATATGCCAATCGGATCTTCCTCCTGCCACTTCTTGATCTCTTCTTTCTCCCGATACCTTTCAGGATCACCCATCGAATGACCACGGTAGCGGTACGTGACCGCCTCCAAAAAGAAAGGCCCGTTGCCTCCCCGGACGAATTCCAGGTGTTTCGTGGCGGCCTCCCGAACTTTCATCACATCCATCCCGTCGATCCGTTCGTTGGGTATGTTGTACCCTTCCGCCTTCTGGCGAATTTCTCCTACCGCCGAAGCGCGCTCAACGGAAGTGCCCATGCCGTACTTGTTGTTCTCGCAGACCCACAGGACCGGCAGATTCCAGACCTTTGATAGGTTGAGAGCCTCGTGAAAAAAGCCGATGTTGGTCGCGCCATCGCCAAACATACAGATGGTCACACCATCGTTACCCTGGTAGACGTCGCCAAGAGCCAAACCCGCCGCCATGGGTAGATGGGCACCCACTACCGCGTGGCCTCCCCAATAATTTAAGTCCACATCGGCCATGTGCATGGAGCCACCCTTGCCCTTAGAAACACCAGTGGACTTCCCCAACAATTCAGCCACCACCTTTCTTGCTGGAATACCGGAATCAAGGGCGACGCCGTGATCGCGGTAGGCGGTGATGACGCGGTCCTGTGGTTTTCGAACGGAAAGCAAACCAGTGCTGACCGCTTCCTGGCCGATATACAAGTGCAAGAAACCGCCGATCTTACCTTGCTGGTAGAGTAAAGCGGCTTGTTCCTCAATCCGCCGGATCAGGACCATCTTGTGATACATTTCCAGATACTCTTCCTTCTCCATTTAAATGAGAACCTCCGATCTAAAAAATATCCCGCGCGAACCCCTCTTAATCAGTGCCGGTATCTGGCAGGCACCGGTTTTTAACAGCAATATGCTGACCTCTGCGGCCAGCCCAAAAAATTATACCAGATCAGTCCAATTTCTCTTTTTATGCTAACTATCCTGACCCCAGCCGATCTCCTCGGCGGCGATAAAAAGATCAGTCGCAGAGATGATTCCGATAAGCTCCCCATTTTCATCCGCGACCGGCATATGGTGAATATTTCGGGAATGCATTTTTATTGAGCACTCCTTGAGTGTCCACTCTGGATCGGCCGTAATTACTGGCGCGGTCATGATCTCGCGGACCCTGGTTTCCGTGGGATTGCGATCCTGGGCCAGAATCTTGTCGCGGATATCCGTACTGGTGATAATCCCATAAGTCAGGTTATCCTCGGTAATGTTGACAACCGCACTGTGAATATGGCGCCGGCGCATCAAAGTCAACGCATAGGAAACGGTTGTATCCGGGTCAATCACAATGACCGGACTGCTCATCCAGTCGCGCACCTTGTTGGACATGGCTGACCTCCTCATTCCGGATAATCGGGCAGGCAAAAAAGGGAATATTTAAGATAACGATAATGTCGCGTTGCTTCAAAATCCCCGCACTATTGTACCTCAAGAACAGTTAAAATAAATCTGGCTCTTCTGCTCCTGGCGGGAAAATACCCCCTCCTCATGCCTCGCCACCCGCAATTTTGGGAGTAGTTGGTGACCTTGCGTTCTGCGGAATGGCCCGCAGATGAGCCTTCGCAGCAAAGAAGGAGTAACAAATGTTAGCTTTGGTATTGAGTGGTGCCGCAAATTACGGAGCCATGCAAGCTGGCGCGCTGGAGGCCTTATTTGAGGCCGGCTTTCGACCGGAGATGATCGTAGGCACTTCGGCGGGAGCTCTAAACGCCATCTACCTGGCCTCTGATCCCACTCTTGAAGGCACAAAAAGATTGCGAACCATCTGGGAATCTGTTGGCCCAGGCCAGGTCGGCAAACCAAACCTGATCACGGGGATCCACCGTCTGATCACCAGACAAGAGAGTCTCTTCCTCAGCGACCCTCTGGCCCGATTTTTCCAGGAGAATTTGCCAGTTAAAGTGGAGACATTCGGAGATCTGGAAGATATCATCGGAATCCGGGCCTATGCGACCGCCGTCTGTCTGGAAACCAGCGGCCTGATATCCTTTGGGGATCATAGAGAAGATCGTTTGATTGATGGCGCCATGGCCAGTACTGCCATTCCACCGTACTTCCCGCCTTGGAGAGTAAATGGATACTCTTATATAGATGGAGGTATTTTCGCCAAACTGCCTGTCCGTTCAGCGGTTGAGCGGGGCGCCACGGAAATTGTCGCCGTGGATATCCGCAACGCAATAGGTTCTTATCAACAGATCAGCAATATCATCAGTCTTGGGTCCTACGCTCTTTCTCTAATGTCCGATCACCAATCCAAGGAAGGCGTTGACTGGGCAAAGATCAAGGGCGTGGCGTTACGATTAATTCCATTGGCTACACCAGCCGAAGTACCCTTCTGGGATTACAGCCAGGCATCCTATCTCTTCGAGCTGGGCCGCCAGTCCGCGCGCCAGGCTCTAGATGCCGAGCCTTTAAACGTGCCAGTCAAATGGAAATTGCGTCTTCGTCAAGGTATTATCAGGCTAATCGATCGTTTGCTCCCCACACCCCAAACCGCCCTCTAAAACCATCATCTGACCACCCTGGAAGGGTCACAGGACCAAATGCTTGACAAACTTCCAAAAAGGCATATAATGATTACTGACCGACCAGTCAGTTTATAAAAAGAATGCTATGTCTCCACGCTCGGATGTAAGCGAAGAACGCAAAAACCAGATCCTGGATGCCGCCACAGAGGTCTTCGTGCACAAAGGATTTGACAAGGCGCGCATGGATGACATCGTTGACGAGACCGGGCTGAGCAAAGGTACTCTCTACTGGTATTTCAAGAGCAAATCCGACATCATCATCGCTATCCTTGACCGCATATTCCAGACCGAATTTGACCAGCTTGAAGCTCAAGAAAATTTCGATACCAGCGCAACACAGGCTTTCTGGCAATTTGCAGAAATGGCCATCAAAGACTACACCAAAATGATCCACCTTATGCCGGTCGCCTACGAGTTCCTGGCGTTGGCCTTCCGAAATAAGTATGTGCAGAAAGCCCTGAAACAATATTTCGATCGTTATATGCACATCCTTGTCCCCATTATTCAACGCGGGATTGATTCGGGCGAGTTCCGGCCGGTCGATGCCCGGGAAGCAGCGATTGCAGCCGGCGCAATCTTTGAGGGCACGATCTTGCTGTGGGTGTACGATAAAAGCCTGGTGGATCCCGGGCAGCATATTCGCTCCGGCATAAAATTGTTGCTCGAAGGAATTGTGGCGCAATAAGAGTGCTTTGAACACTTTTTTTGCCCCTGTAATAGACTGACCAGTCAGTTGAGTGCCGAACTCGGATTCCTTGGGAATCGCCGTCTAAACCGCCACGGAAGTGCCAAAGGTCCTGAATTCAAGCCAGGAGAGTGTATTTATGCAAATCGTCATCTTGATACTCATCATGCTCGTTGTCGGGGTCATCATTGGCTGGCTTGCTGGGCCGATCTGGAAAGGTCAGCGACCTATTGGCACCAGCGGTGATTATCTCGCCGCAGTGATTACCGCCATTGTTGTCGGCCTCATCGATTGGTTTGTGATCCCTGCTATGGGATTCAGCAATACCATGAAGTATCTGGGTGTCGCCCTGGAACCGGCCATTGGCGCTCTACTGGTATTGTGGATCATTCGTTTAGCAAAACAGTAGTGGAGTGTTGGGAGATCGCCCCCAAGTAAAGGGCTGGTGACAGATGGTTGCGGATTCTCAGTCCATGAGCTCCTCAGCGATCATTGAGACCCACGAGCTCACTCGGGATTTCAAAGCCACTCGAGCAGTCGACTCGCTGGATGTATTCGTCCACAAAGGAGAGCTTTTCGGGCTGGTTGGGCCGGATGGAGCGGGCAAGACCACAACTTTAAGATTACTGGCAGGTTTGCTCAACATCACCTCTGGATCGGCCAGCGTGGCAGGTTTTGATCTCGCCCACCAGGCCGAGGCTATTAAACCTCACGTTGGCTATATGGCCCAGCAGTTCAGCCTGTACGCCGAGCTCACCGTCCTGGAAAACCTGCACTTCTTCGCCGAGATATTTGATGTCAATCGGGCTGACCTGGCAAACCGGACCGAACGCTTGCTATCCTTTGCCGGCCTGACTGAATTTAAGCATCGCCGGGCGCAGAACCTTTCAGGAGGCATGCAGAAAAAACTGGCCTTGGTCTGCACCCTCATCCACCAACCCGAGATCCTTCTCTTAGATGAACCTACTACCGGGGTGGATCCCATTTCCCGTCGCGAGTTTTGGGACATTTTGACCGAACTTTATCTGGCTGGAACAACGATCATGGTCAGCACACCCTACATGGATGAAGCCGATCGCTGTTCCCGAGTAGGGTTGATGTATGCCGGCCGTCTGGTCATCTGCGACGCGCCAAAGCGGATCCGGGATCGACTGGAAGGCGAGATCATAGAACTACAACCCGATGACTGGCAGGCTGCCGGTAAATTCGTTGCTGACTTGCCGGGCGTCAGAGAAGTGCAAACCTATGGTGAATCTTTGCACCTCCTGGTCGACTCGGGCAGCAAGCGTCTTCCCCAGATCGAAAGAGCCCTGAGAGAGCAGAATCTCGGCTACCGGAATGCGCGCCTGGCTCCGGCGCGCATGGAGGAAGCCTTCATTTCGCTAATTCGAAAGATGGAGGGCTGAAATGTCGCCGCGCCACATTTGGGCCGTCACTCGCAAAGAATTTCATCACATCATCCGCGACCGTACCACGCTCATCCTGGTGCTGTTCACCCCCACCTTGCTGCTATTACTGATGGCCTATGCCCTCACGGTAGACATCCAGCACGTTCCGATTGCGGTGCTGGACTACGACCGCAGCTCGGCGTCGACCGGCTTCGTCCAGCAGATCACCGCCGGAGAAGACCTGGACATCTACACCTACGCTGCTTCCATGCAAGAGGTCGAGTCACTGCTCATGCGCGGCGAGATCAAGGCCGCACTGGTCATT
>DASQQR010000209.1:0-4201 GCA_035643335.1 Anaerolineales bacterium | reverse complement strand
ATTGTGCACAGCTCTGACTGGGAGCAGGCTATACAACATGTAGAGGATGAACTGCAGCGTCTTTCTCCATACACTGAGCTGATGCGCGAGCACGAGCTGGGCCCGGGGTATGCAAATAGCCCTCCCCTTGAGATGTTGCAGCTTGGGTCCGGATGGGGCGCGCTGGAGCGCCGCCGACGGGAGGCCTGCGGGGAAGCGCCTTTATATACCCCTGGACTGATTTTCGCTGACGATTCGCTTGGGGATGAACAGGCGCCCTGGATCAGCCTGCTCGAGGAGGGATCGTTTCCGGTTTCAGATGCGCAAACACCTCCCCGCAGCTTTGTAGTAGGGCAGAACTGGCAGTCCTTGCTGGAAAGCACGTTGCGATCTGATCGCGGGGATAACTGGCTTGCACTGCTCCATCTGGGCGTTATGGAACACTGGACGGGAGACCTGCCTGCCGCCCGCAGTGCCTGGGAACGATCACTCGAGCTGCTATGGACGCCTTGGGCGGCCCGAAATCTGGCAGTGCTTGCCTGGGAACGAGGGCTACTTGACGAAGCTGCTGGGTTGCTCACCAAGGCTTTACGTGGGGCCCCTCACCTTTTGCCCTTGGCGATCGAAACCGGTTGTTGTCTCCTGGAGGCTGGCCACACCCAGGAGTGGTTAGAGATTCTAAAAAAATTACCCCGGTCGATTCAATCTGCTGGGCGTATTGGGTTACTTCAGGCTCAGGCGGCTCTGGCAGAGAACAATTTAGCTACCGTGGCTCGGTTCTTCGAGGATAAGGTCATCGTAGATGACCTGCGCGAAGGGGAGCGTTCGCTAACGGATCTGTGGTTTGGCTATCAAGCCAGGAGGGTCAGCATGGAAGAGAATGTGCCGCTAAACAATTCTCTCCGGGCGCGCATCAGAGAGGAATATCCGCTCCCAAATGAGTTCGACTTCTCAATGGTCGCAGGAGATGTGTTCGGCGAATGACGGTCAGCACGATGGGTCAAAAATCCAATCCGGTTCTTGTGGTAATGGCAGCCGGAATCGGAAGTCGTTACAGTGGGCTAAAACAGGTCGAGCCAATCGGTCCCCATGATGAGCTCCTCCTCGGGTATTCGATTTATGATGCCCTCCGGGCCGGCTTCAATAAAGTTATTTTCATAATTAGTAGAGAGATCGAAAAAGCATTTCGCTCGCGAATCGACCAGACTGTCGACAGGCATTGCCAGCATGTTTATGTGTATCAGGAACTCGACAACTTGCCCGCGGGTTTCGAAATCCCGCCGAGCAGACAAAAGCCCTGGGGAACCGCTCACGCAGTGATGTGTTCTAACGATGTGCTGGCTGCGCCGTTTGGGGTGATTAATGCAGATGATTGCGCGGTTTCGATGAATATGTGGGGGTTTACACCCAGATTGATCCTTGAGCTGCAAAAGCGCTTCTCGAGTTTTTTGACTGATAACAGCACGAACCTTCTCCAGCCCGAATTTTATCCACCTGAAGTAGTCAACCAGCTATTAGATGAGAAAAGGGCCACGGTGAAGGTCCTGCCAACGCAAGAGCGCTGGTTTGGTGTCACCTATAGACAGGATAGGAGCGAAGTCCAAAAGGCGGTGCTAAACCTGATTCATGAAGGCGTTTACCCTCGGTTTCTGTGGAGATAATAATATGACCCCGGATTTCAAAGATATCGTCCCGAAGTTTAGATTTGAGGGAGTTTTTTTATCCGCCGGTATCTATGGCACGGGTCATATCCATGATACCTACGCCCTCGTCTTTCAATTAGATAGAGATGTCCGCCGGTATATCCTACAGCGCATTAACCAGAAGGTTTTCAAAGATCCCGAAGGTGTGCAGAGCAATATCCAGCTGGTGACTGCTCACCTACGTCGCAAGATCATTGCAGCCGGCGGTGATCCGCAACGTGAGACCCTTAATCTGATACTCACCTTGGATGGAAGTAGTTATTATCGGACAGTTGATGGAGATTACTGGAGAAGCTTCGATTTTGTCGAGGGTGCGCGAACCTATGACTGCGTTGAAAATCCGGATCACGTTTACAACGCGGCAAAAGCATTCGGCAACTTCCAGAACATGCTCAGCGATTTTCCTGCAGAGCAGCTCGTGGAAACGATCCCCAATTTTCATCATACTGGAAAGCGCTACCAGGCTTTCCTCGCTGCTGTAGAGAGCGATAGCGTGAATCGCGCCCCGTTTTGCCAGCCGGAAATCGACTTCGTTACCCAGCGAGCTGCAAAAACATCCGTCCTCACCGATATGCTGGCGCGAGATGAGCTACCCGAGCGGGTGACCCATAACGATACCAAGTTCAATAATGTCATGATCGATGATCTGACCGGTGAGGGAATCTGTATTGTCGACCTGGATACGGTCATGCCTGGCCTGTCTTTATATGATTTCGGGGACGCCATCCGTTCCATGGCTACTACCGCTGCCGAAGATGAAGCAGATCTCTCCAGGGTAAATTTCGATTTGGCGGTCTATCGTCGCTACGCTCACGGCTATCTGGATGCGGCCGGCGAAATATTGACCCCGCGGGAAATCGAGCAACTACCATTCTCCGCCATTCTCATGACCTTTGAGTGTGGTATGCGCTTCCTGACAGATCACTTGGAGGGGGACACTTATTACAAGATCCACCGCCAAAATCATAACCTCGACCGCTGCCGCACGCAATTCAAGCTGGTCAGTGATATGGAGAAAAAGTTCGACACAATGACAGAAATTATCGAAGGTTATCGCCAGGAAATATGATCCAATCACTCGTCTCTCACCCTCTTAAGGCCATCCTCCTGGCTGCCCGGCCGGGAGAGGGGGATGGCGTGCCCTTCTTCAAGGTCCTTGAACCGCTTGGATCGAGGCTGGTCATTGATTATGTCATCGATCTGGTCACACGCTTTGTCTCCCCACAAGATGTTTACGTGGTCGTGGGCTACCAGCGGGAACAGGTCCAAAAACACCTGGGCGACGCTTATTCTTATGTCGTGCAAGATCAGCTTCTGGGGACGGGACACGCCGTTTTGCAGGTCTGCTCTCACCTGGAGAGCTACCAGGGCGATTTGCTGATCTTATACGGCGACACGCCACTCTTTCGCCCGAACTCGATCCTGGGAATGCTCAACCGCCAACGCTTGAAAGACGCCGACCTGACTTTGTTTACCAGCGTGTCCGCCGAACCCCTGCCATATGGCCGCATCATTCGGGAGATGAGTGGCCAGATTGTCGGTATCATCGAGGAAAGCGAAGCCTCCGAGCAAGTGCTTTCTATTCGCGAACTGAACGTCGGCGCTTACGTCGCCCGGGCCGAGGCCTTGTTCAAGACACTTCAAGAGCTGGCTCAGGGCAGGGAGGGAACTCGTCTTGCGCTTACCGAAATCGTCCACCAGATGATCCGCTCCGGATACCGGGTAACCAGCTATGCCAGTTATGACCCCGACGAGATTCTGGGCATCAACACGCCATCCGACCTGAAACGAGCCGAATTCGTGCTCAAAAAACGCTACTTGAGACCAGCTCGTGTGGAAGAGGAGAGCGAGATCCGCTTTGGCACCGGAGGATGGCGGGCCATCATCGGCGAGGGCTTCACTATGCGAAATGTACGCCGCCTATGTCAGGCATTGGCCAATCGCCTCACTCGACAGGATTTAGAAAAGCAAGGCGTCTTGATTGGCTACGACCGGCGTTTCCTTTCCGACCGGGCTGCCGAGGTCGCCGCGGAGGTTTTCGCCGGAAATAATGTCGCTGTTACCTTGCTCCCCGAAGCAGCGCCGACGCCTCTCATCACCTTCGCTACGGTGAAGCAAAGGTCTGCTCTAGGATTGGCTTTCACCGCTAGTCACAATCCCCCTGAATGGAACGGGCTGAAGGTCTTCCGGGAAGACGGTTCTCTCTTGATGACGGAGGAAACCGACCAGATCGAGCTGGAAGCCAACGCTCTCACACGCGCCGGTATCGTCAAAATGGAACTTGACCTGGCTTTGCAGGCGGGAATTGTCTCCTACAGAGATTTCACTAATGAATACGTAGACGCGCTCGAATCGTTTGTAGATATGTCGGCGATCCGGAAGGCCGGCTTGAAGGTGGCAGTTGATCCCATGCACGGCGTCGGGCAGCTCACCCTTGACATCATCCTGACCGAGGCTCGCTGCCGGCTGACATCGATCCACGGACGTCGTGACCCCCTATTTGGTGGCCGATCCCCGGC
>DASQQR010000208.1:0-5629 GCA_035643335.1 Anaerolineales bacterium | reverse complement strand
AACTGATCCTTTCCAGTCTGGATTAGTTCAAGAATCGGGAGGCGATGAACCAGCGGCTGCTTATGGTCGCTGTCCCCTGAAATACTCTGGGGAAAGTCGTTGGTGAGCCAGTAGCGAAACCGGCCCAGGGCCGGTTTTTGTGTTTTGATGAGGACCCAGGGACAATCTATCGGAATTCATTATTGGTAGCTATCAGGAGGTGAGGCGGAAAAAATTTAGCAGTTCGGCAAAACCATAGCAACGCGATGGTCATGCCTCTCGGTAACCCATTCTCAGAAGAGGATGAGGGAAAAGGTAATGAGTTAATCCGGTTGGCAAGGAGATTAGACATGATCACCAGACGAGAATTTCTAAAATTAAGCGCCATTGCGAGCGGCGCGTTGATGTTGCCAAGAGACGTGCGCCGGGCTTTGGCGCAGGAAACGATACCGGGCGGAACGCTGGCTCCGGGCGACGTGGACAAGTTCGTACTTCCATTAGTCAAACCGCCGGCGATGCCGGGCAAATTCCAGAAAAAGATGGATCAGTACATGATTGCTGTGAGGCAATTCCAACAGCGCATTTTGTCGCCCCCTCATCCCGAGACCACGGTCTGGAGCTACGGCTCCCTTAATCATCCTGGCACGGTGGCCGAAGGAGGTACCTTCAACTACCCGGCCTTCACCATTGAGGCGAACTGGAAGAAGTCCGTGCAGGTCATTTGGAGGAACGAGCTGCTCGACGCCGCTGGGAATTTCCTTCCTCATCTGCTTCCCGTTGATCCCACCTTGCACTGGGCCAATCCACCCGGCGGCCTGGCTGGTCGAGATATGCGCCCCACATTTACGACCACACCCGGCCCGTACACTGGCCCGGTGCCCATCGTTACCCACGTACATGGCGCTCACACCAGAGAGGATAGCGATGGCTACGCTGAGGCCTGGTACTTGCCCGCAGCGAACAACATCCCAGCCGGATACGCTCGCACGGGCACATTCTGGGATTACTTCAACACTAAGTACGATCACGGCTGGGAGTATGGAGACGCAGCTTTCAAGTATCCCAACGACCAGCGCGCAACGACGCTCTGGTACCACGATCACACGCTTGGCATGACCCGCCTAAATGTGTATGCCGGACCAGCGGGGTTCTACCTGATTCGTGGCGGACCAGATGACGTGGTGCTCGATAGCAGGGATGGTAGCACCGCCATCCTGCCAGGTCCTGCGCCAACCGTGGGTGATGATCCTCTTGGCGTGTACGGCGAGATCCCCATCGTGGTGCAGGACCGTTCGTTCAACGACGATGGCTCGCTGTTCTACCCGGACACCCGGGCCTTCTTCGATCAGTATGGTGGGCCCTACATCCCGGACACACCGGTTTCCCCGATCTGGAACCCCGAATTCTTCGGCAATATGATGGTGGTCAACGGATTCACCTGGCCTTATCTTGAGGTGGAGCCGCGCCGTTACCGCTTCCGCCTGCTCAACGGCTGCAACTCGCGCTTCTTGATCCTGCAGTTCGAGCACCCGGGAGTAGAGGTATGGCAGATCGGCGCTGAGGGCGGCTTCCTGCCCGCGCCGGTGCGGCTCAACGACTATCCGTACCCCGGCAGCACGGGCGGCGGAGCCACGGTGCTCATGGCTCTGGCCGAACGGGCGGACGTCATCGTGGATTTCAGTGCCGCGGCGGGCACTTCGTTCCGGCTGCTCAACCTGGGTCCGGACGAGCCCTTCGGCGGCGGCGAGATCGGCGTCGATTTCGACCCCTCGGATCCGGGCTCGACCGGCCAGGTGATGGAGTTCCGGGTTAGTGCTGGCCCCGTGGCTGATCCAACTACCCCACCCCAGTACCTGCAGCTGCCGGCAATTACGCCGCTCGGCACTGCCGGGAATACGCGGGACCTCAGTCTCAATGAGGAAGCCTTCGAGAATGAAGACTTTGAGGGACCAGTAGCAGCCCTACTGGGCACATGGGACACTGCCACAGACCAGGCAACGCCCCTGCTGTGGATGGATCCCATCACCGAAAACCCAGCCGTTGGTGCGGTTGAAGAGTGGGATATGTACAATGTCACCGAGGACGCCCACCCCATCCACATCCACCTGGTCCAGTTCGAGGTGCTCGGGCGGGAGGCCATCGGTGGCGGACCCAGCGTCGCCGGAAGCAACGGCCCACTCCCCTGGGAGACGGGCTTCAAGGACACCGTCATCTCCTATCCGGGCGAGGTCACGCGTGTGAAAGCCAGATTCGACACTCCGGGCTTCTACGTCTGGCACTGCCACATCGTCGAGCACGAGGACAACGAGATGATGCGCCCCTACCACGTGGGCCCCATCCCGCCAGACGCGCCGACTCAATAGAAACCAAAGGGCGGCTAGAGAGGGCAGGCCGACCCTCACCCCTGCCCCTCTCCCAATCCTGGGAGAGGGGTTTTCAATCTTCCCTCCCTCCAATCTTCCAGTCTTCCATCCATCTCTCTCTTGTACTTTTCATCACATTGTTGATTTTATTACTCCTTTTTGCTATGATGGAAGCGAGCGTTTCAGCAGGCCGTTCCAGAAGAGGCGTGAAAATGTCCTTGAAGCTGAAAGATGGGGACCGGGTGTGCATCATCGGTGGCGGTCCAGCGGGCAGCTTCGCTGCGATCCACCTGCTGCGCCTGGCACGCCTTCGCGGCATCCAGCTGGAGGTGCTGATTTTCGAGCCGCGGGACTTCAACACTCCCGGCCCGGGCGGCTGCAACCGCTGCGCGGGGATTCTATCCTCTCGCCTCTTGGGCGCCTTGGATAGGCTCGGCATAGGGCTGCTCGAGGCAGTGGTCCAGGCCGATCTGTACGCTTACGCCGCTCACCTTGATGGTGGCGTGCTGCGCATTGAACGGCCCGATCCGGCGCGTCGCATTGTCAGCGTATACCGTGGCGGCGGGCCACGCCTGAATCGGGGCGAACCCCAGGCCAGCTTTGACGGATTTCTGCTCAGCCAGGCATGCGCCCACGGTGCACAACACGTCCCTGCTCGGGTGCGCAAAGTTGAATGGAATAGCCGCCCTGTGGTGTTCACCGCCCGGGAGCGCTTTCCCGCCGACTTTTTGGTGCTGGCGACGGGGGTGAACAGCCGGGCACCTATGGCTCGAGAATTTGGCTACCGACCTCCGAAAACGGAGATCATGGCCCAGGACGAGATGCTCCGCCCGCCTGACTGGTCCAAGGACACAGTCAGCGCATTCTTCCGCGACCCGCCAGGATTGGTCTTTGGAGCCCTGATCCCCAAAGGAGACTACCTCAACCTCTCCCTGTTGGGAAAGGGCCTCAACGTCGACACCATCAGCAATTTTATCGAAGCTCAA
Organism: Anaerolineales bacterium; assembly: GCA_035643335.1. GTDB lineage: Bacteria > Chloroflexota > Anaerolineae > Anaerolineales > UBA4823 > DASQQR01. The sequence continues at coordinate 2,301 of DASQQR010000208.1, read as the reverse complement.
GGGTTGGATCCCAACTTTTTCTCACCCCTCAACAGTCTATGCGGCTGCAATCCGCGCATCGCCGTGGGCCCCGCCGGGCATTTTTTCGGCCGCCGGTGGGTCGCGGTGGGAGATGCGGCTGTGACTCGTCTGTACAAAGATGGGATCGGTTCAGCCTTTTTCACAGCCCGGAGCGCCATGCAAGTCGCCGTCGAGCGCGGCGTTTCCTGGAGGGATTTTGCCAGGCACTATGCCCCTTTCTGCCAACACGTGGCGCGCGATAACCTCTACGGGCGGCTGCTGTTCCGGATGTGGAACTATACCCTGCGCATCCCCAGCCTGTTGCGCGCCTGGACGGACGCAGTAACCCAGGAGGCAGGCCGTCCTCCGGGGCAGCGGCTCCATACCCGCGTTCTGTGGGGCATGTTCACTGGTGACGAGCCTTACCGGGACCTGTTCTGGATATCCGTGAGCCCGGGATCGTTGCGCGGGATCTGGAGCAGCTGGGAGAAGAACAGGGCTTAGAAACAGTCGTCGCCAGTTATCAATTTCGTAAGGGGGCGATGAAGAGCATAACATTTTCCCAGGTCACTCGTTTATTTAATAAATAGTTAAACCTCCCGAGGTCCGATCTTAACCCTGATCTACCAAAACCCTGGCTCAAAGGGACAGCCCAGCGGAAGAGCCACAGAACCTTGAGAGGTTTGCCCAGGTACTCATTTGTGGAAGCGATGATCCAAAGACCGAATTTGGTCGCTTAGCCCTTCACCACAACCAGAAAGCTGCACTATTGGGGTAGGGTCTTTGGGGAGCCAGCAGCGAAACCGGCCACGACGGCCGGTTTGTGTGTTTAACTACCAGGTAAAAGGAGGCCAGAAAAGAAACGCAAAATGAAACGATTAGGGAGCATAAGTATATTGTTGCTATGTTTGATATTGAGCACAAAACAAATCTTTGCGGGCGGACCGTGGGACAAAAGCATCCGGGGCAGTGGCAGCCTGAATTTCAGCAACTCGAATGGTGGCAAATTGACCAACGCACATCTGACCTGGAATTTCAAGGTGAATTCCCTTGGCGTATATAACGGCCACCTTAATATTACTGAAAAACTCGATGATGGAACCATGAACCACTTCCAGCTATCCGGAGATCAACTGGAAACCTTCGGTGACGACAAGACGCCGGCTTCCTCGTTTAATTGCACGGGTGGGGATCTGTCGGTTTTGGTCGCAGGTAAAGATGCCAAAGGCATGCTCATCATTGCCTATTTCGACCCTCCAGGCAATCGCGTTTTCTATGCGGTGTCTGATCTTACTAAAGAGAATCCAATCATTTCCAGCACAGGTGACCAAGCGCATCCGCTGCCATTTGATGGTCGTATGACGCTGGACTGCGGCGATGCTTCGCAAGACACCCATCAAGGCAGCAACTCAGATTCCGCCAGCAGCGACATCTACCTGCCCACCGTATTGTCCGGATCCGCGAATTAGAGCCTCAATTAACACCGGTGGACGCAGATTCTCTAAATCAGCGGGCATCTGCGTCCATCCGCCTTGGCGCGCGGTCAATCTCTAACCGTACACCTCACTACCAACCCATCATTCCTTCATACACTCACCAGTCACCCTGCCACATTCGCTGGTAAAATGCTACATTGTGGTTGAAGGAGCGAGAAGAAGCCATGCAGATCCACAAACATGTATTCGTGCTGCTGAGCATCCTGTTCTTGAGCGCTTGCAGCGCGCCGCAGCCAAGCCCAGCGCCAGCTACCCAACAGCCCAACCAACCGGTCAGATCGCATACGGCCACACTGCAGCCAACGGTCCGAGCGCCCGCCCCCGCCAAGATCGTTACCGGAGAGCATGCCATCATCGAGGATCTCCAAATCACGATCCTGGAATCTTTCCCGGTGCAAGTCAACGCCGTTATCCGGGGCAGCCTTCCGGATGGCTGTACCAGCATCAGAGAGACCAACCCCATTCGCGATGGGCAGACTTTCAACCTCCAAATCCTCACCGAGCGCCCCGCCGAGGCGGTTTGTAGACCAGCTCTGGTCCCCTTTGAAAAGACTGTCAGCCTGGACGTTACTGGCCTGCCTGCCGGCACTTATACCGTCGAGGCTGGTGACCAGAGCGCCACTTTCAGCCTGGACGTCGATAATGCGCTTCAGGCCGAAACCATCTGCCCTGAACCTGGCGCCAATCAAGAGCTGTTTGCCGGGCAGGCCGGTGCAGCTGGCGACGCCTACTGCTTCCTGTATCCGGCGGATTTTGAGGTGTTGCCCGGCCAAATGGAGGGCTTTGCCAGCCTGGTGGGACCGGA
>DASQQR010000207.1:0-7862 GCA_035643335.1 Anaerolineales bacterium | reverse complement strand
TCTGACAGCGGCCCTGTTGACCTTCATCTCCTCGATCTCCGACTTCGGCAACCCGATGCTGATCGGGGGCGGTTACCAGATGCTGGCGACGCAGGCCTTCATCCAGCTGATCGAACTATTCGACTTGCAGCTGGGGGCCGCCCTGGCAATGCTGCTAGTCATCCCTGCGTTAGTCGCCTTTTTGATCCAGCACTGGATCTCCAACCGGCGTTCGTATATCACGGTCACGAGCGGGGCTCGCACTGGCTACACCCGCAAGCTGCCCGGTTGGATTAAGTGGCCGCTCTATGCACTGGTGCTTTTGCTGGCTATCTTAACCGTACTGCTGTATGGATCCATCTTTGTGGGCGCTTTCGTGAAAACGTGGGGGATAGATTTCACCTTCACAACCCGGAATATATATGGACTGCTTTCGGCTATCCCTCAATTGAAGAATTCCGTCATCGTATCGATAGCGGCTGGATTCTTGGGCGGAGTTCTAAGCATCATGCTGGCCTGGCTGGTCACACGCCAGATGTTTCCGGGCCGGAGATGGCTGGACTTCTCGGCCACGGTAATGTATGCCATTCCAGGCACCGTGATCGGCATCGGCTACATTATCGCCTTCAACGCCAAGCCATACTTCTGGACGGGGACATTCTTCATCATTATCGTAGCGTATGCCTTCCGCCGGCTACCGGTTGGATTGAGAACCGGGGTGGCGGCTCAAAAACAAATCGACCCCACGCTCGAAGAAGCCTCGCTCGACCTGGGCGCTGGGCGGTTGCGGACTTTTGCTCGGATCACCTTCCCTCTTTTGAACCGCGCCTTTTTCGCGGGCGTGATCTACATCTTCATCCGAGCGATGACGGATTTGAGCGCGGCAGTTTTCCTGAATTCGGCACGCACGCAGCTTTTCACAGTGCGCATGTTCAATGTGATGATACGCGGCACACCCAGCGAAGGAGCGGCTTTCGCAGGGCTGCTGATCGTCATCATCGTGATTGCATTGGGCTTATTAAGTAAGTTGACCGGAAAGAGCTTTGTAGATCTGTTTAGGGTATCCTAATGACCGATTCCTTTTCTACCGCATCGATTACACTCGAAAACCTGAGCAAACACTTCGGAGCTGTAAAGGCGGTCGACAGCATTAACCTGATGGTACCAGCGGGCACGTTGGTGTGTCTGTTGGGACCAAGCGGGTGCGGCAAAACGACCACCTTGCGCATGGTGGCAGGGTTCGAGGAGCCAACCGAAGGCCGTGTGTTTATCGGGGAGGAGAACATCACGCAGGTACCGCCCTATGCGCGCCCAACCGCTCTGGTGTTTCAGAGTTACGCACTCTTCCCCCATATGACGATTTACGAGAATATCGCTTATGGCCTGCGCGCCCGGAGAACGGCAAGGGAGGAGATTGACCGGCGTGTCAAAGAGGTTATCCAACTGATGGAGTTAGAGGGCCAGGAAAAGAAATCGCCCCCGCAGCTGTCGGGCGGGCAGCAGCAGCGGGTTGCCCTGGCACGGGCCCTGGTTATCCATCCCAAGGTGCTGCTATTCGACGAGCCTCTCTCTAACCTGGACGCCTTGCTACGCGTGCGGATGCGCAGTGAAATCCGGGGCATTCAGAAGCAGCTGGGCATCACCAGCCTGTACGTCACTCACGACCAGGAGGAGGCCTTCAGCATTGCCGATCAAGTCGCTATTATGAATAAGGGCAAGCTGATTCAACTGGGCACCCCCCGCGAACTTTACCGGGCTCCGGCCGATCGCTTCGTGGCGGAATTCGTCGGCCTCTCAAACATCGTGCCAGCAGAATTGGTCGAGACGAACTCGCACGGCGCTGTGGTTCGATTGTTCGGGAAGACGATCCGGAGCCGGCGTGCACCTAGAAATCCAGACGGACAAGTCTCGATCGTCTTGCGCCCAGAAGCGCTGGAGATCGATAAACCCAATCCGAGCGATGTCGAAGCGCACGTGCTGACCACCGCCTTCACCGGGCCCCTAGTGCGCTACACGATCCGGACAAACAACGGCACCGTCCTGACGGTCGACCTGCACAACCCGGGACCGGACCAATTCTTCCCGGAAGGCACGCGGGTTTCGCTCAAACTTCCGGAAGAGATCCCGGCATTATTGGGATGACCCGCATATGAGTGACAAGATCCTGGCGATTTGTTTTGACTTCGGCGATACCATAGCCGACGAAGGCACAGAAATAAAAGACGCGACACAGACGACTCTGCGAGCGGAGCTGATTCCCGGAGCCGGGGAGGTCATCCGGGAACTCAAGCGCCGCGAGTACAAGCTCGGGCTGGTTGCAGATGGGCGCCCGGGAACCTACTACAATGTGCTCACGCAACACGGTCTGTACGAACTGTTCGACGCTTTCGCCATCTCAGAAGAAATCGGGGTAGAAAAGCCCGACGCGCGCCTATTCATCCATGCCCTCAGCGAGCTGGGGATCCCGTGGCAGGATTACCAGCGCACGGTTATGGTGGGCAATTATCTGGAGCGAGACATACGGGGCGCAAATGCACTGGGCATGATCAGCGTATGGCTGGACTGGGCGCCGCGGCGCCCGAAAACCCCCAAGGGCGAGATCGAAGTGCCGCAATATACCATCCATATGCCGGTGGAGCTGCTCGGAGTGGTAGAGGCAATAGAGAAAAATAGCCACGGGGGCAAGGGTTGAAGGTCGCTCGGTTGGCAGGTTGCGCCGCTGCGCTCAGGTTGAAGATTGAAGATTGAAAATTGAAGATGGAACGCTTCGGCTGGGCAGGTTCGGCCTGGCGAGGTGGGGCAACGGCGCTTCGACTTCGGCTGCGCTCAACGTTCCGCTCAACGCGCTTGGGTGCGGGGCGCTTCGACTAGGGTATCGAGATCTTAAAATGTTTGAGGATATCGCGCACGCCTTGCTCAGTCCGGAATGGGGATATGTACTGGACGGCAGACTTTACAGCGGGGATGGCGTTGGCAGGCGCGGCGCTATGGCCGACGAGCGCGAGAAACGGCAGGTCCACGTCAGAATCCCCCAGGCCTAACATCTGCGACAATGCATAGCCAGCCAGATCGGATAGAAACTTGACCCCTTTGCCTTTGTCAACATTGCGAGGCAGGACGTTAAGGCAGGAAGTCGAGTAGACCAGATCAACCGTCTCCTTGAGATCCCCCAGCGCGGAGGTAGCCAGCTGGTAAAGCCCGGCAATAGCGCCCGGATCGCTGGCGAAGAGGCTTAAGGAGTATTCCTTGCCGGGCTGGAAGTAGGCTTCTCCCGATCTCACCAGGGTCTCTTCCAGGCGTTTCCGAACAGCGGGGATAACGTTGCCGTCCGATAGAGCCGGATGAGGGAGGAAGCGATACGTTTCGGGGATATAGAGGCCGGCGCCATTCTCAAAGACCCCAGGGATGCGACCGTCGATAGCCTGCAGCATGAGCTCGACGTACTGCGCCGGGCGCCCGGAGCAAATGGTGATCGCCGGGACAGCGGGGTCTTTCTGGGACAGGCGGTTGAGGCGGGCGAGGTATCCCAACAAATCCAGGTCAAGCGCCCTGGTTTCCCCTTCTGTCAGGACACCGTCGATATCGCATACAACCAGCCGGATAGGGTTTGGATTGGACATTAGAAATCGGGGTTACAGCCGCCTCCTTCGGGAAAGTGACCCAACCATTTTATCAGAATCTAGCATTCTCCAAAAAAAGAGGTATCCTAGAGGAAAGCGATTCACCGGTTGAGCGATGCGCTGCGTAAGTCGAGCGGAAGATGAAGCGAAGTACTCTGATCCGCAGGCTATTGTTGCTGTGCAGCCTGGTTCTGCTGTTATCCGTCTACGGGAGTGAAATTCCATTTCAAGCAGTGCCAGAGCTGGACCGCAGCATGGTATGTATTCCGGCTGGGGAGTTCAGCATGGGCAGCGCGGATGGGCGCGCAGACGAACGCCCCCAGCGCCGGATATATCTGGATGCCTTCGAGATCGACCGGTACGAAGTGCCCAATGGGCAATACCAACGTTTTTTGCTGGAAACCGGAAGGAAGGGGCCCCAATACTGGCACGGTTCAGATTATCCTGCGGGACAGGCTGATTACCCGGTCGCCGGGATTAGTTGGCAGGAGGCTAATGCCTACTGCGAGTGGGCGGGCAAACGCCTCCCCACCGAAGCGGAATGGGAGAAAGCCTGCCGGGGTCCGAATGGGTACGTTTTCCCCTGGAGAAACACCTGGGATTACGGGAAGTCGAACAACGGCTATGATCAAGTTGAGCATTGGCCTCTATCTCTGGAAGAAGGGTGGCAATTACTCAAATACTCGGCCGAGGAAACCGAATTTCCCAGCTTGCAGCCGGTGGGGAGTCATCCGGATGGGGCAAGTGGATACGGCGTCCTGGATCTGGCCGGCAACGTATCGGAATGGGTGGCGGATTGGTACAACTGGGATGGGTATCGGGATCTACCCTCGATCAATCCGGTTGGAATGGGACCGCCCTGGAATCATTCTGTGCGGGGTAGCGGATGGTTTGACCGGCACGGCCAGGAGGATGGGGTCGCCGACGCCAGCCGTTGCGCGGCGCGCAATTCATCGCACTCGTACGACGATCCACGAATTGGATTTCGCTGCGCGCGACCTGTCTCAAGCTCTTGTCTCCAGCACGGCGATTCCCAAGGATCTCATGTTGATGAGTAGTATAAAATAGGATAAAATAGAATTATATAGGATAAAGGAATTTGCTATGGAAAGATCGAGAGAGATATTTACTCCTGAGCAGGCAGCTGAATACCTGCAAGTCGATAGAGAAACTATCTACCGCTACATCCGGCAAGGGAAGCTCGTGGCCTCAAAACTTGGCAGAACCTACCGCATACCCAGGGCAAGTATCGATTTGCTTCTTTGGGCAACCAGAACCCGTAAGGATGTATCCCTAAGAGAATATACAGGAAACCAGATTACCGAGTTTCTTAAAGCAGACGAGCTGGATCAGGAAGCGAAGGAAATTGCTGAACGCTTCTCTTCCGGATCTGAATGACGATAGACCACAATACGCTTCTTTTCTTTGATGCTTCCTGCTTGATAGCTGCCGCCGGTTCTCCTGCAGGGGGATCTGGCTTTTTGCTGTCCCTTTGCGCCAGAGAATATCTAAGAGCATCGGTCTCCCAAGCGATATTGCTTGAAGCGCAACGAAATATTCATGCAAAACTTGGGCTTGAGGCCATAAACAGGTTTTACAATCTGCTTGCTGTTGTCCCCTTCTGGCTGGCTCCTATCCCGGAGAAACCAGAGCTGGAACGATTTGAGCATCTGGTCAACAAGAAAGATGTGCATGTTGTTGCCGCGGCCAAAGCTATGGACGCAGACTTTCTTCTTGCACTCGATAAAGGACTCATCTTAGAGATCAATCGGGCCGATTTGGGAATTGAAGCTCTGGCGCCTGGAAGATTCATTAAAGAGGTGCTTCCAAGCCACGTTGATTATCCAGCTGCGAGAGATTAGCAACGGGTTGCTCTGCCTAAAAAACCATCACTTTGCCCCCTACGTGTAAAAACAGAATCATTGTCTTGGGGCGCTGGCCCAATTGGGCGGTGACGGCTGCGGCGTAACGCTCCACTTGCTGCTCATAACCTTGCTCCTGGATCGTGAGGCGGGTCTCCTCTTCGGTGCGCATCCGGTCGGTCTTGAAATCGACCAGGCACCAGCCTTGATCGTCCCGGTAGAGCAGGTCAATGACTCCCCGGTCATCCGGAGACACGTATGGCACCTCATGATAGCGCTCGGCGGCTTCGATTTCAGCGTAGAGCGGGTCGGCGCGGAAGCGCTCTAATAAGCGACGCACTTCCAGCATAGTGGCCCGAATTTCGGTTGGATCGGTCAGGCCGGCTTCCAGGGCGAAGGGCTCGATAAAAGTCTCGAAACCGGCACCGGGGAAGCGCCAATGGCGCAGCGCTTCGTGAACCAGCTTGCCCACCACCCAGGCCGGGCCGGTGGGTCGCTTGGCTGTTGAGACGACACGCCAGACGCGCTGCGGCGGGTCGGATTCACGCTGGCGGATTTTCTCATCTGCGATCTGCTGATCTGGAGGTTTTAAAGGAGCTACCAGATCCGGCAAGGTGTCCACCTGGACAGGTTGGGGGGCAGTTGCGGGCGTGGAAACCTGTGGCAATGGAAGATCTGCAAAGGGATGCAGGATGCAATCCAGCGAGGCCGCTGCTCCAGGGACAGTTACATCCAGGGCGCACGGCGCGGCGAGCTCGCCATCCACTTGAACGTGGTCCAGCTGGATCACCTGTCCCAGGTCTTTGAGCCAGCCATGCAGGCTCAATTTGCCCGATTTGGTGGCCTTGGCGTGCCCGCTGACGATCAACTTCTCGCGGGCGCGGGTAGCGGCTACATACAGTAGGCGCTGGTCCTCGGCCTGCTCCCTGGCGGAGTCCTCCAGGCTGGCCAGCTGCCAGGCGACCGGGCGCGCCTGGTCATCCCTGAGGCAGAGCAACAAGCCTAATTGATCGTCCAGCAGGACGGTGCCCGCGCCGCCGCGGTATTCGTAGGCGGCATCAGCGATGACCACCAAGGGGAACTCCAGGCCCTTGGCTTTGTGGACAGTCATCAGTTGGACGGCCCCGCCGGCCTCCACCGGCGCTTCGCCTTCGCGCAAGCCCACATCCCGCAGGGCCTGGACGTACTCCAGAAATTCGCCCAGGCTCACCAGGCGGCTACGATGGGCGTCGGCGAGGAGCTTGTCCACGTTGCGCTGCATACGGCTGCCCTCGGGAAGACTGCCTAAGATGGCGCGGTAGCCGCTCACATCCAGGAGGCCTTTGAACACTTGGGCGGCGGGGGCGCGTCCTGCCAGGGCGTGCAGATCCTGGATGACCTGATAAGCACGGGCATATGCCCCAGACCTGGGCGCTGCTTCAGACAAGGATTCCCAGATGGGTTGCGCACCAGCCCGATTGGCGGGAAAGCGCAGGTAGTACAGCTCTGCGTCACTCAGGCCGATGGCCGGGGAACGCAGCAAGCCCGCCAGGGCCAGGTCGTCGCTGGGATCGGCGATGGCCACCAGGGCATTGAGAAGATCGCGGATTTCGGGACGGTTGTAGAAGCCGCGCCCGGCGATGGTGACAAAGGGCACACCGGCGGCCTCCAGGGCGTTTTCATAATATTCGAAGCCGGTCGAAGAGCGAAACAGCAGCGCCATCTGGCCCCAATCGAATCCCTCTATCCGGCGCAACTCTCCCAGACGTTGAGCCAGCGCAGCAGCGGCAGCCCGGCGCCCGCTTTCAGCATCCTCCCCCAGGCCGATTTGAAATTCGATGTAGGGAGCCTGGATGTTCTCCCGAGCTGCGGACTGGCGGAAGGCCTGCAGCGGAGCAAAGGGGACCTGGTAGGGGTGGGCCGGGTCGTCGCCCTCGCCGAGGACCGGGGGCAGCAGAGCATTGAGCCCATCTAACAAAGGCTTATGGGCGCGGAAGGTCAGGTTCAAATCGAGGGGCAAACCGCCTGCCGTGGCGATGTCGGCCTGGACCTGGCGGAAAACGGTCACGTCGGCACCGCGGAACTTGTAGATGGACTGCTTGGCGTCGCCGACGATGAACAGTTCGGCTTGCTGGTCATCAGGCCTGGCGGGGTCAAAGCCGGTCAACGTGTAGACGATTTGGCGCTGGCGCTGGTTGGTGTCCTGGAACTCATCGACCAGGACAGCCCGAGTTTCCGACTGCCAGCGTGCACGCGCTTCGGCGTGTTCAAACAGCAGGCGGGCGGCGAGGCCTTCCAGATCGTCGAAATCGAGGGCCTGCCGGTCGTCCTTGAGTTGCTGGTAGGCGTAGAGCGTCTTATCCATGAGAGATTGAGCCGCCGGAAGCAGAGAAGCGACCCGCTCGTCAAGCGCCCAACCCAC
>DASQQR010000206.1:0-7359 GCA_035643335.1 Anaerolineales bacterium | reverse complement strand
GCGTGCCGGCGGCATCCGGTTGGATCCCGAGCGCGCCCGTCAGAAAGTCCCACCGGCCGTGGCACTGGGTCTGCGCTTGTACACCTGGGTGGCTACCAACCCCCGCCGGTTTGCAGCCGCTCAGAAGATGGCAGCTGTTTTCGGACGGCTGTTCGCGCCCTCCTCCCGTTGGATGCGGCTTCCCGCCTTTACCGGCTGGGGTTACGGCAAAGATTTCCCCCGGCCCGCTCGGAATACTTTTCGAGAACGTTGGAAATCTGGCCTGGCAGCATCCTCTACGGCCAGGAATTCGGAGCCAAGGGAGACTCAAGAATCCCGGATCCTGGCGGAAAAGGATGCCAGGTTTACGCGCCAGGCCACCCAGCCGATGGATCTTAAATCTCGCCTCGAACGTTTCACCACCGAGCTGGTTGCCCTGGACGGCACTGTCACCTTATGCGGTTTGGATGATGCCCACTCCGCACAGATGTCGAATTTGGTAAAAGCGGTGCTCTCATTTTTGGAGCAGAAGGCTGTTAATCGCATCCAGGCATGGGAGCCTGAAAGTCTGCCCGCCGGGCTCTTGTCCGCCGTCCAGGAGGCTGGGGTTCAGATCAGCCACCAACCGGATCCCGATGCCCAGGCCGGGCTTACCGGCTCGCTCGCAGCCATCGCTGAGACCGGAACGCTGGTGCTGCCCTCCGGGCCCGGGCGCCCGCTCACCGCCTCTCTTCTGCCCGACATTCACATCGCTGTATTGCGCGCTGAGGATATTTACGAGAACCTGGCTCAAGTTCTGAGCTTAGACGAGGTTCGAAATGCGGCTTCGGTGTCGCTTGTCACCGGACCCTCACGCACCTCGGACATCGAGATGACCCTGACCCTCGGCGTGCACGGGCCGCGCGAGGTGCATGTCTTTTGTTTGTTGTAGGCGCGTATTGCCCTCACTACTGGCTCGAACGCATTCTCCCATAAAGCCAGGTAGAAACAACGATCACGATCAAGATCAAGATAACCGCGAAGGGCCAGCACACGATTCCGATGCCTGATCGAGAGGGCGGCGGTGTGGCAGTAATTTGAAGCGGCTGCTGCTCCTGCAAATCGACGCTCAGCGGCAATGGAGTGACTGTGGGCGTGTTAGTCGGAACGAGGGTCGGCTCGGGGGTGTTGGTCGCGGTCAACGTAGGAGTTAACGTGATGGTGGGCGTTGGCGTGGGGAAGCCGCCTCCATCGGCGAGGCCCGACTGTGGCAGCGCTGCTAACAGAATTGCCAGTCCGGCAAGGCACAACGACCAGCGGAGGACTTTTCGGCGGGCGGGCGAGAAATTCACCATGATCACCTTCCTTTTGCGGTCCCAATCCAGCGAGTTCACTCGGGGAAATCTACTTTAGCAATCGCAGTACCTGCTCCAGTATCCGTCCGGCAACTTCGGCCTTGCTCATCAAGGGCAGTTCTTGGTGGTTTCCCGCTGCGTCCAACAGGATCACCTGGTTGGTGTCAACTGCAAAACCAGCGTCCTTAGCGGTGATATCGTTGGCCACTATCAGGTCCAGCCGCCTGGAGTGCATTTTATCCTGGGCGTTTTCCAACAGCTCCTGGCTTTCAGCGGCGAATCCGACCACGACTCCTGAGAATTCCCCCTTTGATCTAAGTTCGGCCACCTCAGCGAGGATATCCGGCGTGGTTTCTAATTTTACTTCAGGAACTCCGCTCTTCCTCTTGATCTTTTCCTTTGCTGGTCCAGCAGGCCGGAAGTCGGCCACCGCGGCCGCCATGAGCAAGGCAGCCGCCTGTCCTATCTCCGCAATTACCGCCGCCCGCATCTCTTCAGCGGTTTCCACCACTACTCGCTTGGCCCCAAATGGCGTAGGCAAGGGCGTTGGGGCTGCGACCAAGGTGACCTCGGCCCCCAGGTCGAGGGCGGCTTGGGCCAAGGCGAATCCTTGTTTCCCCGACGACCGGTTGGCGATGAAGCGCACCGGGTCGATGGGTTCCTGGGTACCTCCGGCGGTCACGATCACTTTTCGCCCGGTCAGGGGCCCGCCCTGAGCCAGTTTCCAGCGAATTTGCCCCAGCAACTCGGCGGGTTCTACCATTCGTCCGGGACCGGCTAAGCCGGAGGCCAGGTGTCCTTCTGCCGGGCCTATGATCAACGCGCCGCGCTGGCGTAATGTGTTCAGATTGGTTTGAGTAGCCGGATGCGAGAACATGCCGCCATCCATCGCCGGGACGATTAACAAGGGGCAATCCGCTGCCAGCGCAGTCAATGACAACAAGTTGTCGGCGACCCCGTTTGCCAGCTTCGCGATGCTGTTGGCAGTCGCCGGGGCGATCACCAATAGGTCTGCTTCCTTAGCCAGCCGGATGTGCTGGATGTGCCCTTCCGGGCCCCACAGATCCGCGTCCACGTAAGCCCTCCGGCCGGTGACTGACTGAAAAGTCAGTCGAGTGATGAATTCCAACGCCGCCTCGGTCAAGATCACATCGACCACTGCCCCCGCCTGGGACAACTTCGAAGCCAGATCGGCCGCTTTATATGCCGCGATGGAACCGGTAACGCCCAGCAGGATGTTTTTGTCCGCCAATGGGGTTTTCATCATAGTCAATCTATATCACTCCCTGCAACCGGTAGAACAGCATCCCGATATATTCTTTTAGAGCTGCGGTAACCGAGGAAAGGTTCTCTGCGCTGGGAACCAGGTCCAGGATCTGAACTGGCAAACTGGCACCCTTTAGCCGTTCCCAATCCCCGAAGGTTACACTGTAATCCGTTGGAGCGGGGATGACCTCCAATCCCTGGCTTTGAAACAACGCTACCGAGCGCGGCATGTGCAAGGCGGAAGTGACCAAAAGGATCTTGCGGATTCCCTTTTCATCCAAGATTTTCCGGCTGTTGACTGCATTTTCGTAGGTATTGCGCGATCGATTTTCCAGCCAAAGAGCGTCTTCAGGCACTCCTAACCGTTCTAGCAACATTGCCATCTCTTCAGCTGGGGTCGGACCTGAGCCCAGCCATGAAATCCGCCCCCCGGTGAGCAAGATGTGATCGGCCAGGCCCTGCTGGTACAGATGGGCGCCGTAGAGCACTCGATCCCCTGCACCATTGACCTCGACCGACGTGCGAGGGTACTCAACTGGATCGGTCCCGCCGCCCAGGATGACGATAGCCCCCGCGTGTGGGAGAGGATTGCCCGGAAGGTAACGCCATTCCAGGCTGCGCGACAAACTGACTGCGGCCCACCGGTTGCTTCCCATCCACAGTAGAAGCAAAGCAAGGATCAGAGCGCCGCGCTGCCAGCGAGGCCAGCGATACAAGAGTAGAGTCAGCAGCCCCAGAAAAAAAGCCAGCCCCAAGGGGTATAAGAATAAAGGCAAAAACTTTGTGAGGAAAATGGACATCTTATTCCCAGCGGTTATGGATGGCGACCAGCCGGTCCCATCCTGCCAGGTCCGGAATCACTCTCAGGTTGCCATTAGGGAATGCTTCTCCAACTAACCTCTTTACCGCATGCGCCTGGGTGGCGTCGATCTCCAGGAGCATAAGGCCCTGCTGGGAAAGGTGTTGGCTCCCGGTGTGGAGCAGTTTTTGGATTAGGTCTAGTCCCGCTGGGCCGCCATCCAGCGCAAGTTTGGGCTCCTTCCCATAAACTCCCAGGCCCTGCAGCCTTTGCGAGGGGAGGTAAGGCAGGTTTGCGCAAACTAGGTCAAACGTGGCCTCAGCGGCACTCAGCAAATCCATCTGAACTACGTGGACGCGACTGGCCACCTGATGTCTTCGGGCGTTCTCCCACGCGACTTTGAGCGCTTTCAGTGAGACATCCGTCGCAAGTATCATCAGATCCGGCACCTTCACCGCCAGGCTTATAGCGATGCAGCCCGATCCGGTGCCCACATCGACTGCCCAGCGCATGTGTGGGTGCCCCTGGATCCAGGCCAGCGCCTGCTCAACCAGCAATTCCGTTTCTGGGCGGGGGATCAGGGTGTCTGGTGTGAGCAGGAAATCCATCCCGTAGAATTCCCAGTGTCCAATCACATATGGCAACGGGGTGCCGCGCGCAGCTTGCGCGCTCAGGGCTTCCAGACGCTCCTCCTCCTGAAGAGACAGGCGGGCCTCCGGATGCGCCAAAACCCAGGTGCGTGATGCCCTAAGCACGTGACTGAGCAGAACCTGGGCATCCAATTTAGGAGTTTCGCTGGCTTGTGCCAGCTGGATGTATAAATTAGATAAATGGCTTTTTACCTGATTAGAGGAATTTTCAACCTTCAAAGCTTTAACCTAAGCGCAGCGGCGCAGCCTCCTTATTAATCCTCCATGCCTACCGTTGTCAGCCGTTCTGCTTCGTCCTGGGTGGCTAACTCATCCACGAATTCGTCGATCTCACCATCCATCACAGCTGGCAGATTATAGGAGGAGACATTAATCCGGTGATCGGTGACCCGCGATTGCGGATAGTTGTATGTGCGGATTTTCTCCGAACGTTCCCCGGTACCTACCTGGGACCGGCGCGTCTGGTCGATTTCAGACTGGCGTTTCTCCTCCTCCATCTCGTATAGCCGGGCGCGCAGGATGCTCATCGCTCGCATACGATTCTGCAGCTGGGACCGCTCGTCCTGGCACTGCACCACAATGCCTGTGGGAATGTGGGTGATCCGCACCGCCGTGGCGTTTTTCTGGACGTTCTGACCGCCGGCCCCCGCGGATTTGTATACATCCATGCGGATGTCATTCTCTGGGATCCGGATTTCCACCTCGTCCACTTCCGCCAACACTGCCACCGTTGCGGTTGAGGTGTGGATGCGACCCTGGGATTCGGTGACGGGCACGCGTTGTACCCGGTGGACACCTGATTCGTACTTCATCCGGGAGTACGCGCCCCGGCCTTTGATCATGAAGATAACCTCTTTAAAGCCCCCGATGCCGATCTCATTGGCTGAGAGCACTTCAACCTCCCAACCCTTGCGCTCTGCGTAACGATTGTACATGCGGAAGAGATCCGCGGCGAACAAGGCGGCTTCATCTCCCCCCGTGCCGGCCCGGATTTCCATGATCACGTTGCGCTTGTCGCGCGGGTCCTGGGGCAGCAGCATGGTTTTGATTTGGTTTTCCATTTGCTCGATTTTTGGCTCTAGTTCAGCGATCTCCGCCTCGGCGAGCTGCACCATCTCTTCGTCGGAACTGTTTTCAAAGGAGCGAGCCTCTTCTAAACGGCTCAGCGCCCGGCGATACTGGCGTGCTTTATCTACCAGGGGCTCAAGCTCGGCCCGCTCCATACCAAGTTCCGCAGCGCGTTGGTAATCGTTGCCCACCTCCATTAGAAGTTGGTTGATTTCTTCATACCGGGCTTCGATCCCGGCGAGTTTTTCTAGCATAGTCCTTTTCTATTCCCGTATTTTCTTAAGATTCCCGCGTGATTATACCATCAGGAACTTTTTCGTACTCTGCAGCGTCTGGTGTATGCGTACACTAAAAATCTGTTGTCAAATTTGGTTGTGGGGGGTGTGGCGTGTGCGGCTTCGCCGCACACGCCACACCCCCCACCTCGCCAACTGCGCAACTTCTTCAATTTTCAGCTGATTTGCGGAGGGATAAGATGAAGACAAAAATTGTGGCATTGGTTTTCGTATTGCTTCTCCTCGCCTTGCCCGCACCGGCCCGTGCGGATGGCATCATCATCCCTGACCCGCCGGCCTGTGATCCCATTCCATGCCCCCCGCGTCCTCTCCCCATGAAACAGTTGGTCATCCGTAATCACCGCGTATCGGTCACCATCCAGGATCAAGTCGCCGTAACCCACGTGGATCAGGTTTTTTACAATCCCAACGATTGGACGATCGAAGGGATCTACGTATTCCCGCTTCCTGTCGGCGCAGCTGTGAATGCCTTTACCCTGTGGATCGACGGGAAGCCCGTCCAAGGTCATGTGCTGGATGCTGACCAGGCCCGCCAAACTTATGAGGACATCGTCCGCACGATGCGGGATCCTGCTCTCCTGGAGTATGTAGGGCAAGGGGCTGTGCAAGCAAGCATTTTTCCGATACCAGCTCAGGGCGAACGGCGCGTGGAACTGGAGTACACTCAGGTTTTAAGCGCCGAAAATGGGCTGCTGCGCTACGTTTACCCACTGAATACCGAGAAGTTCTCAGCGCTTCCCTTGGAAGAAGTCAGCATCAACCTCGATGTGCGTGCAGCTTCACCCATCCGGGCAGTTTATTCACCTAGCCACCAGATCGCCGTCAGCCGGGAGGGCGATTATCACGTGCGGGCCGGTTACGAAGCAAAAAACGTGCTGCCCGATGCCGATTTTGCCTTATATTATTCCATCGGTGCGAGCCAGGCCTTCCACTTGTTGACGTATCGTGATCCCAACGAGCCCGATGGCTTCTTCTTGCTCATGCTGGCACCGCGGGTGGAGCAAGAGACCGCCAGCATCCCCAAGGATGTCATTTTGGTCTTAGATCGTTCTGGAAGTATGGAGGGTGAAAAATTTCGCCAGGCGCAGGAGGCACTGAGTTATATCCTGAGTCATCTCAACTCGCAGGACCGCTTTAACATTATCACCTTCAGTACCGGCGTGGATTCCTACGCCGGAGACTTGCGACCGGCGGTGGAGGCCAATGAAGCCATATCCTGGGTTAACCGTTTTAGCGCCGAGGGCAGCACCGATATTAACCGCGCTCTGTTGGAGGCTGCCGCTGTGGCCGATAATCAGCGGCCGGTTTATTTGATTTTCCTGACGGACGGATTACCTACCGAGGGTGTGGTGGATAGCCAACAGATTCTGGATAATCTGGCCGCCGCAGCCTCCGGGAACTTGCGGCTTTTCGCTTTTGGTGTGGGCTATGATGTAGATACTTTCCTGCTTGATTCTCTGGCTCAAGCCCACCATGGCAGCAGCACTTATGTCATGCCTGATGAGCGGCTCGATGAAATACTCTCCGCGTTCTACGCCAAGATCAGCACACCAATGCTGACCAACTTGTCCCTAGATTTTGGAGACTTGGAGATCTATGACCTGTTTCCTGATCCGCTGCCTGACCTTTTCGCCGGATCCCAGATCATAGGGGTTGGGCGCTACCGCCAAGGTGGCACGACGGATGTGATTTTGAGAGGAGAAGTGAATGGCACCATCCAGACTTTCCGCTACGCGCAGCAGATCTTCACCACTGAAGGCCGGGCTGACGCCAGCCTTTCGGTTCTACCGCGCCTGTGGGCCACGCGAAAGATCGGTCATCTACTTAATAAGGTGCGGCTGCAGGGCCCTGACGAGGAAACCGTAGATCAAATTGTGCATCTTAGCATCCGCTACGGCATTGTCACACCCTATACTTCTTATCTGGTTACTGAGACCCCGCTCGGCGCCGAAGCCCAAGAACGGATT
>DASQQR010000205.1:0-6763 GCA_035643335.1 Anaerolineales bacterium | reverse complement strand
CCGCGCTGCAGGGTATTGGTGAAGGTGCAGTCGAGGGTCTCTGTGGCGGCGATATCGAAGGTGACCGCTCGCGTGGTCGTATCAGTCGAGTAGGAGACGGTGCTGTCGCTCGCGCTGCAGTCGATGTCCGTCAGCTTGTAGTCAGGGCCCGGGTCAGCCTCGGTCACGTTCAGGCCGGTGCCGGGGTCGACGTTGTTGATCGTGTTCGACTCGCCGTCTTTGAGAGAGAAGTCCGATACCGAGTTGCCATTGTCCGTCGTGGCGTCGGTGGAGTAGCTGAAGCTGGTCGTGGTGTCTCCGCTGGGGTCGGTCACTTTGCGGATGATGACCGTGCCGCAGTTGGCCAGCGTGAAGTCGGCCGGGCCAACCAGATCTTTCATCTGGGCTGTGCCCGAATTGCCGGAGCTGCGGCTGACGCCGAAGGCGGTTCCAAAGCTCTCGCAGGTTCCGGCCGTAAATACACCGGCGTCGGTGAGGTCGATGCCGGCCTCGCCGAACTCATTGGTCCCAAGGGACTCCGTCGGGCTCGGGGCGATGGCATCGTCGACCGATCCGAAAGTGTTGACCTTGGCCTCGGCAAACCCGAGCGCGCTCAGGTTCGTTGCCGGTCCCCAGCAGGGCGGGCTCTTGCTGCCGACCTCGCATGTGCCGGAGGTGACCCAGCGCCTGAGCGTGATGACGGGCGTATCAGTGGCGCCGCCCTCGAAGTCGTACACGATGAGCATGTCACCGGCGACGCGCTTCACAAGACCGTCCGAGCTGCCGCCACAGGCCCCATCCGTGCCTTTATTGAACTCGAAGCCGATATGCGCCGAAGGCGAGGTGGTGTTCTGTGGGATGCGGACCCAGGAAAGCATCAGGTAAGTGTGACCGCCGACGACCTTAGTGGCCAAGTAGATGCGCTTAAGGTCGTCCTTGTTGGGGGCCTTCCCGGTGTTGACGGTCGGACAGCTGTCGTCCTGCTTAACGCCCCCGGCGAAGGCGGTGTCGCTGGTGGTCGCCTGGGCGTCCTCGATGCCCTTGAACGTCCAGCCGGAGACCAAGGCGTCAGACTGACGGTACGGCGCCGTACCCATCCACGTGGTCGGGGCGAAGCTGTTCCAGTCAAAGTTGATGTCGGCGGGATCAGGAGCCAGGTTCCCGTCGTCATCTTCGAACCCGGCCGCGGTGCCGACAGCTCCGGTGGCCAGCGCAATCCCCACGGAGGCCACGAGGAGCAGCGCAAGCAGGGCCAGCGCGGGTAGAATGAAGCGGGTAGTATATTTGGTACTTCTTTTCTTGTGCATGGTAAATCATCCTTTATAAGAAGCGATAGATTTTCGTTTAGCAAGTCCAGTCAAGGCATTAAAGCGGCAGTGACATAAGTGCAAAGAGGATCCGCTCTGAGACGAGTCTGCAATTTTTTCAGTTTCGTTCCAAATTTATTTCATCACCTCCTTCCCGTAGAAATACGCGAAGAATCCCGCTTATGTTATGAGCGGGATTCTTGGCGGGCACCTTGATCGCAATCGGTATGGAAACAGGAATTGGCTAACTCGAAGGATTTATGAGTTAGGGTTGGTGTAGTCTTTAATGGGGTCCGGATTAACTGACGCATAGAGTTTTCCACCCTGGTCCGGGTGCCTGTTCACCGCTGCTGTGTCAGCCCTCAGGATCCGAATAATTGGGGATTGTTTGGCTTCGACAAAGCAGGGGCGAGAACAGCCAAGTGAAGAGTTTAAGATTTCATCATCGAACTTAAATAAAATCTTAATAAAATTGCTGTGGAATATTATCATAACTGGATCATCTTTGTCAAGTATGAATTGTCTGGTGATTACCCACAAGTAGCAAGGAGAGGAAAGCTCTCCAGGATTTCACAACTTGTCCTACGCAGGCACTTTGCCGTGAAACATCGAGTAGGTAAAGAAGGCATAGTAATCCGGATGATCCAGGATGAAGTCTTGTGAGTCTGGCAGGCAGAGACGACGGAAGTCGCCCAGATCCTCCGGTGCCAGCTCGGATTCTGCGCCTGACCAGCGCATCTGGAAGAGCGCCAGCATGGCGCTGTAAAGATCATGGGAGAGGGGGGCATGCACGTCGCCGACCAGGGTCCGGGCGGTAAGTGCCTGCAAGCCGGCATCCCGCAACCAGCCCAGGGCGCGGGTAAAGTGCGACTCCGGCTTCTGGCCCTTGGTGAAGGGGGCCAGCCCCGCGGAGGTCGCACTTAGGCGGGCTTCCAGCAGGGGATATCCCGGAAGGAGCCTCTCCGATGTCCAGGCCAGGATGGCCACGCGGCCACCAGGTTTCACGACCCGGACCAGCTCTTTGACCATCGGCAAGGGTTCAACCGGCGCATAGCCCACGAGATCCACACTCCAGGCCCAATCGAAGCTGTTCCTCTCGAAGGGCAGCTGGTTTACGTCTCCGGCTCCGAAGGATACCCGGCCCGCCAGGCCGGCTTTCTTCGCCAAGTCGTCCGCGTAAGCCAGGAGCTCGGGCGACAGATCCAGGCCGGTGACATGTCCTGCAGCTCCCACGGCCTCCGCCAGGGAGAGAGATTGCAGGCCGATGCCGCAGCCGACATCCAACCCCCAACTCCCCAAGGGCAAATCCAGCGCCTGGATGGCGGAACGAAGCACAGGCGCTCTCAGGGGATCCATGATCGTGGCTGTTTGGATTAAGTCTTCTATTTGGGGCATGGGCGATCTCTGTGCGATTGAAGATTGGAAGTTTGGGATGAAGTATCTTAGGGCTGCTGATCTCACTGGATACTATCCGATCCGGATTTCCACCCCATCCCGGGGAAAACGTTCATCCAACGTGTAAACGACTTTCTCCTCGGTAGATTTGGCAACAGCCCAGATCAGCGCATCAGCAAAAGAAACCCGTCCGGATGGCCTACAAAGTAGTAATGCCTGGAGCAGGCTGTCTTTATCCAGAGCAAAGGGATGAATATTTTTCTTCTGAAGGAAAAGGATCAGGTTATCTACAACGACTTCTCGAGGGACTTTGTAAAATGAAGTCAGGACGTAGGCCGTCTCTACGATGACTACGTCACTGATCTGCAAATCTTCCTCCTGATCGATCACCTGAGAGGCTCGTTCAGCCAGGTCAGATGGGTCGCCGGTGAGATAGCGAACCACCATGCTGGTGGCCAGAAGGCCGCTCAACTTCTGGACTCCTGAGCATCTGCTTCTCTCGTAGCCGCTTCCCAGGCAGCTATCCGAGCCTTATCCCAGGCCTCGCCCGGCGGAACACCGGCTTTCAGGTATGGAGCTAAACTGCCTTTGAGGGATTCGCGATGCTCTGGGGGTAAGAAATAGATCTCCACACGATCGCCGACCAGCCGCTGAAGAGCCACCCAGCCAGGCTGTATGCCCAGACGTTCCCGGATTTCTTTAGCGATCACGATCTGTCCTTTCGCTCCAACCAGATAAGTCATAGTTATACTCCTTAACAATTGTATGACTTTATATTATCAGTTTGCCATGCTAAAGTCAAGGCAAAGGCACTTCATTCGACTTCCGAACGAGTTTCCGAATGCGCTCCTTAATAGCTCAGCGGCGGGCTACTTCTTCGGGTGGGCGAAAGCGCATGGCAGACCAGACTTCGTCAATCGACACCTGGGTCACGGGCCGGATGCCTTTGTGGGCCAATGCCTTCCAAAGCTTATCCCGGTTCAAGTCGGTTTTGACGCCGGAGCCACCCTTAGGATACGAAATCCAAAGGGTGGCATCATACTCAATGGCTGCGAGGACCTGGTCAATGAATTTGTCCAGCTCAGACCGGTCCTTGGCGAACAGGTGGGCAAAGTCGAACTTGCCGGATGGCTGTTGTTCAATCTTGACCTCTTCAGGCAGCTCGCCTAAGAGATCCCGGTACCCGGCGGGGGCATTGAGGACAAGAGCGCGCTGCGCATTTTGAAGACGAAGCTTCTTTGCCAAGGCTGAAATGGCCATGGATCACCTCGGAACGGTTGAAGGTTAGAAAATTGAAAATTGAAGGTTAAAGAGATTGCACGATTACGCCGAGTTTCATAAAAGATCCCCGTCAGCTGCGCATGGCGCTCCAGATGAAGCCGGGCAGCTTCCACAGGCTGGGCCTATACTGGATAGCGGCCATTTTCTGGCTGAATTCTCGAACAGTTCGAGAGGTGAGCGCGAAGGGGTCGGGCGAGAGCCTGAATGGGCTTTTGACCACAGATTTTTGTGGGTGCTCGAACATCAGGACGTTGCTGGTTACGCCGGTGCCGGATTGAATGTCGAAGATGTCATTGCCGGGATATGCGCCCCAGGTGGTGGTCATGGCGAGAAATCCCAGGCCAGCAAACTGATTAATGAGGATCATGCCATAGCGGAGGCCAGCCACGGCGCGATCCAGGGCGGCGGCGATGTGCTCATCCTTCAACGAACCAGGGTGGGCGATGATCGTAGCGGTGAGGTTCCCCCAGAGTGTCTGGTTGGCAAACGAGACGGCCCGGTCAAGGAATTCCTCAGGACTGGGCGCCTCGAGAGCTGTTTCGGCGAATAAACCACAAAAAGCCTCGTTCCTGAAACAGATGTCATCCGGATTGCCCGGATCAACCCCGGTAATGAAGGTCCAGGGAAGATGGTCGCCGTGCGCAGAGCCGAACTGGCGGGCATGCGGATGGGCGGATAAAAACTTTTCCATGCGCTGCCGGGCTTTCGGGTAGTAGGCTTTGCGGGTCTGCACCTGGTCCAGGGCCGCGGCAATGGCCTCATTGAGCGCCTGACGTTGGTCCCAATTTGCCCACTGCACGATCACGCGCGGGGTCAGACAATTGAAACCGGCGTTGATCACCAGCCAGGTCGCCAATTTGGCCCCCAGCGAGGCGATATCGGCTTCGCTCCAGGTCCCCGGCAGAACGATGACCGGGGTGACGTTACCCAATTCGCCAGTAAAGCGCTTGTGGATCAAGGGCTTGCGTTCGGATTTGCGCCTGACGCCCTGCGGACCGGGGCCGAAGACGATGTCCTCGTAGGTCTTGTCGGAACCGGTCATATGGATTTCGTCCACCACGGGGTGCTGGCAGAGGTAGGATCCCTCCTCAACGCCCCCGTACAGGATGCGCAGGAAACCGGCATCTACCAGACCTCGAAAACCCTGCTTAAGGACCGGACCGAGATAGGCATTAACAGGATTGAGCTTGAGCGCCACCACGCACCCATCCACAAATAATTTGTACAAGAAGTCCGTGGGTATTAACATCGAGATGTTCCCGGCGCCGAGCACCAGGGCCACTTTCCCCTCACCCGCGCCGCGGCGGTAAAAGCGGGCCTGAGTTTCGCGGACCTCATCCAGGGTCAGGCCGGGCCGCATCCATACCTCGGCGGTCGTGCCGGGGAGCAACAAGCGATCCAAACGGCTTTGCGGGAAGACCTGTGCCACGATTTGGCCGCCAGGCCGGGTGGTTAACGGACCTGGGATGAGCGGGCGGCCATCATCGCGGATCGCACGAAGAGATTTGCCCAGCAGGCGAACGTTGCGCAGAACGGCGGAAAACACGGCCCATTCTTCGGCCTCGGCATATACGTTTCCGCGGGTTCCTTTCGCGTCCAGGCTGACCGAAACCCACTGGCCAGCAACCGTCCACAGGTCTTCCAGAACGTGGTCGAGGATGGCGAGGCGCTGCCCAAGCTCCAGATGCACCCAGGCGCCCCCACTGGCCTGCAAATCGGCCAGGGCAGTATCGATCTCATCTTTCGAGCTTGGCGGCATGGTGGCCATCTCATCCGGCCTGCGGATGAAGCCGGGATCCAGGGTTTGCCCATCGAATCGGTGTTCAGTCATGGTGAGCTCCTATCAGGGCGAGATCTCGCAGTTGTTGGCGATGATCTCTGCGTCATCAAGCTGGGAGGGCTTATAGGCATAATAGCTGAGGTCTTCAAGCAGCGGGTAGTTGGTCCCGTAATGAGCGTTGAGGATAATCCGGAACGCGTTGACCGGCGTTATGGTGGGATATAGTTGCGCCCTGGCAGCGTCATTGACCAGGTAGGCGCTCAAGTTCGCCATGCGCATTTGCTTGGTGATTGACCTGCGGGTTGCAGGCCCGTGGTCTCCCATGACAACAATGACCGGAGAGGGATTCGATTTTTCGATGATGGAGTGCAGGATGGCTGGCAGGTGGTTATCAATGAATTCAACATTCGAGCGATATCCAGCGGTGGACCTGACCGTGCGGAGATAAGAGCCGTCCGGGGCAAAGATGTATGGCGAGTGAGGCACCATGATATGGGCAAAGACAAATTTCGGCCCCCGAATTTCGGGCACTTTTTCCAGCTCGGAGAGAATGTAATGGGTCTGGTAATAGTGCTCCCAGCGCTCCCATTCTTCCAGGCTGGTATCATCGAAACCGGGGATAAGTTCCGTATTTAAGACAAAGCGCAAAAATGACGTATCCACCATCATTTTCTCAAATTCAGTAATCCCAGCACGAAGATCGTATTTCCCAAAAACCATCTGGTTGCGCGAAAGGCGGATATCCTCTCTCAGATCGAAATGCCCGCGGGCGCGGTTCTCGAAGGCGATGGTTTTATATCCCAAGGATCTAAGGGAGCGGTTGACGGCGCTGGCGTTTAAAGGCGGCAGTACACCCCCATCCCCGACGATATTCGGGATGTAATCGGCGTAGGCAGCGGATTCCAGCGAGAGCAATGTAGAAGCGTAATTGCTCTGGCTGCAGCTGCTCACATAGAAACCCATCTCGCTCAGCTGCCGGATGAAGTTCGAGTTGTCGTAGCCATAACGGGATTTAAGCACG
>DASQQR010000204.1:0-10769 GCA_035643335.1 Anaerolineales bacterium | reverse complement strand
TGCAGGGAACCTACACAACTTTTTCTTATGTGGTCATATTTGCTTCCATTGCAGCAAATTTGCGCCGGCGGGAGCAGGTAGAGCGTTTGATATCGGCAGTGATCCTGTCCAGCCTGCCGGTCAGCCTGTACGGGGTTTTGCAGCGCTATCAAATCGACCCGATCCAATGGGGCGGGGACGTCAGCGTCCGGATAGCGGCCAACATGGGAAACTCGATCTTCGTGGCGGCTTACCTGATCATGGTCTTTCCGCTGACCATCTACCGGGTTGTGGAGTCATTCGGCGCGATTCTGGAAGATCGCGGGCAGCTGCTGGCCAACTTCTCGCGCTCTACGGCTTACGTGTTCATTGGAGCATTGCAGCTGATCGCTTTGTTTTTCACCGGAAGCCGCGGACCATGGTTGGGCTGGATGGCGAGCGCGTTTTTCACCTTCGTGCTGCTTTCGCTGCTGTGGCGTAAACGCTGGATGACCCTTGGCATCGTGGCTGTGGCGGTCTTGGGGGCCGGATTCCTGGTGCTGCTGAACGTTCCGAAGGGTCCGCTGGAAAGGGCGCGATCTATGCCAGGCGTAGGACGCCTGGGGCAACTCCTGGATGCAGAGAGTCCGACTGGACGAGTGCGTACGCTCATCTGGCAGGGGGCTGCGCAACTGGTATTGCCGCACAAGCCCATCGAATACCCTGACGGGAGCCAGGACACCTTGAATGCAATTCGCCCCTTGATCGGGTACGGTCCCGAGAGCATGTACGTGGCTTACAACTCATT
The DNA here is from genome assembly GCA_035643335.1 of Anaerolineales bacterium. GTDB lineage: Bacteria > Chloroflexota > Anaerolineae > Anaerolineales > UBA4823 > DASQQR01. Next base: position 10,003 of record DASQQR010000204.1, on the reverse strand, counting down.
CTACCCCCCAGAACTGGCACAAGTGGAGAAACGTAACGCCTCGCCAGACCGCTCACACAACGAAACCTGGGATGCGCTGGTGAGAACCGGAATATTAGGTCTGGTGGTCTACCTGGCGCTGTTCGGGTCGGTGATCTATTATGGTCTGAAGTGGTTGGGCCTGATCACCAACCAGCGACAAGGCAACCTGTTCCTGGGATTGTATCTCGGCGGTGGGGCCATCAGCGCGACCGGTTTCGTGCTGGGCATGGGGGCAGGTTTCTTTGGGGTCGGGCTACCCTTCGGGATGATCATCGGCGTGCTGATTTACCTGATCCTGACCTCGGTGTCGGGTGTATATCAGAGCCCCGAAACCGAAGGGGAGCGACTGCGAGCGTTGGTCATCATGGCCTTGCTGGCAGCAGTGGTGGCCCATTTTGTCGAAATCAACTTTGGGATCGCGATCGCCGTCACGCGAACCTATTTTTGGACCTTCGCGGGGTTGCTGCTGGTGGTGGGATATATCCTGCCTTTATACGGTGAATTCGATCAGGTGGCTGTTCCAGCAGAGCAGAACCAGGGGACAGAACCCCGAGCTGAACGGAAAAAGAGAGCCAAAGTAAACCGGAAGAGGCGTCGCAGCCGGTCTGGCAATTCGCGTCCTGCTGACGGAAGCGGTCTTCCCTGGTTACGCGAGGCCCTGATTTCCAGTTTTATTTCCGCCTTTATCCTGGTACCCCTGGGATATGCCTTCCTCACGAGCCGGGAGAGCTCCAGTTCCGCTTTCAGCGTGCTCTGGAGTTCGATGGTGCGCTTGCCGACGCTCCTGAACAGCAGCGTATCTTATGGCGTCCTGGCGATGGTCCTGATGGCCTGGTTATTCGCTGGCATTCTCCTGGCCTCAGAAAGCGCGAAATTCAAACTGGAATTACCCTGGGGCCAAATCCTGGTCACAATCTTCGGTGTTTCCATCTTGCTGGGCTTAGTTTACTGGTTATGGCATGCCAGCGGGTTGGTAGAGATCGCCCGCAGTTCAGCCAGCGATCTTGCAGGCGTCCTGGTAAACGTGAATCAATTTGAAAACTTGCTGACCAAATATTATCTTTATTATTCTGCTCTGGCGTTTGGCCTGGCTTTCTTCCTGGTCGAAGAATGGCCCTCTAAGTCTCTAAATTCCAATTGGATCGGAATGATCGCGGCTCCCGTAGCGCTGATCCTGGTCCTTTACCTTGGATCGTCTACCAACCTGCGGGTCATCCAGGCGGATATGGCTTTCAAAGTGGCGGATTCATTCTCCAACCAGGGAAACTACCCGGTGGCCATCGGGGTGTATGACCACGCCATCGACCTGGCTGCAAGCGAAGACTATTATTATTTATTCCTGGGGAGGGCCTACCTGGAACATGGCAGAACCCTGGATGATGCACAAGAACGGGAACAGTTGATCAGCCAGGCCAAGGACGACCTGGAAAAGGCTCAAAGACTCAATCCCTTGAACACGGATCACACCGCCAACCTGGCGCGTCTGTACAGCCTGTGGGCCACATTTGCGTCCGATCCGGACACTCAAAAAGCCCGTGGTGAGATCTCTTCGGGATACTTCTCCCGGGCAACCACTCTCAGCCCGCACAATGCCAGATTATGGGACGAGTGGGGTATTCTGTTTTTGAATATCCTCCAGCAGCCTGATGAAGCGTTTGCGCGTATTTCTCAGGCGCTAAAAATTGATCCCACCTACGATTGGACACATGCACTGTTGGGCGATTATTACATTCGCGAAGTCCAGAAGCTTGCCGACCAAAAGGAGCAGCGTGAAATGCTGGACCAGGCTGTGGCTCATTATAGCCGGGCCCTGGAGCTGATCGGCCCCAAGGATACCCAGCTCAGGTACAGTTATTCCCTGGCACTGGCGGGGGTATATGCCCAACTGAACCAGCCCGAAGCGGCGATATCTACCTACGAGCAGGCGATCGAGGCCAGTCCGAACAATGCGGACCGCTGGCAGATTGAGGAGGCGATTGGAAGGCTGTATCTCCAATTGGGTGACCAGGAAAACGCATTCAGTCACATTGGAGCCGCTTTGTCCCTGGCACCAGATGATCAAAAGGAAAGACTGCAGGCCTTGGTCGCTCAGCTACAGGCCCAACAATGAGGAGAGGGTTGTGGGTCAGTGAGTGATCGTGGAATGATATTTCTGGCGGCCTTCGGCATTGCACTTCTGTCCAGCCTGATCCTTGTACCCATGATCCGGCGAGCCAGCCTCAGATGGGGCTACCTAACGAGCCCGCGTGAAGATCGTTGGCATACGAATCCCACCTCATCTCTGGGGGGTATTGGTATCTTTGGAGCGTTCCTGGTCAGCGTTGTGAGCATCTCCCTGTTGTATGGCAATAACCTGGAGATCCGATGGGGTCTTCTGGCGGGGTCAGGGCTGGTGTTTTTGCTGGGCCTTTACGATGACCTCAAACCGATCACTCCACCAGCCAAACTGGTGGGGCAGATACTCGCGGCTGCTTTGGTCGTATTCCTTGGATACACCACCCAGTTTTTTACGCCGAGAATCCCGAATGACAATCTGGCCCAGATCCCGAATATCTTGCTGACCTTCATCTGGCTGGTAGGGATCACCAACGCGATTAATCTGTTAGACAATATGGATGGTTTGGCCGGTGGGCTATCCTTGATCACGGCGGCTATCCTGAGTTTTCTCTTCTGGAGGGTAAACAACCAGAGCTTGCTAACGGTTTCTGTGGCCTTAGGTGGCAGTATCTTGGGTTTCCTGATTTTTAATTTTCCGCCGGCATCGATCTTTATGGGAGATAGTGGAAGCCTGTTTTTGGGATTCACATTGGCCGTTTTGGCAGTTGCTCGCCAGCCTCAAGCTTCGAATGTGTTCGCGGTGATGGGCGTGCCCACGCTTTTGTTTTTGCTGCCCATTCTAGACACCGCCCTGGTCACGTTCACCCGCATTCTGCGGGGCCAATCACCGGTCCAAGGAGGGCGCGATCACGCTTCTCACCGGTTAATCGCCTTCGGTTTATCCGAGCGCCAGGCTGTGCTGGTGCTGTATGGGGTGGCCCTGGTCTCGGGAGTGCTGGCAATGGCCCTGGAATCCTTGAATTATTATTTCAGCCTGATTCTGGTGCCGCTGCTGGTGATGTCACTGACCTTGCTGACAGCTTACCTGGGTGGTCTGAAGATCAGGCTGGGTGAGCCATCGCCGGGTCAGGATCGAGCGATCACGCGTTTATTCCTCAACCTGACTTACCGGCGCCGGCTCTTGGAGATCATCCTGGACTTCTTTTTGATCGGCATCGCTTACTACCTGGCCTTTATGATTGGTTTCGACCTGGCCCTCAGCCAGGAAAATCTAAATGTCTTTCTCCAGTCGCTGCCGATCGCATGGGGAGGCGCATTTCTGGCTTTGTTTTATTTTGGCGTTTACCGGGGCATGTGGCGCTACGTTGGGGTCGATGATCTGGTAAGATATATAAAGGCTGCACTGGGAGGGGTAGCGCTAATCGCCGTGCCGGTATTGTTCTTGTACTCGCCCCGAATTTACCCACCCGTCATCTTAATCCTTTTTGGGGTTTTCTTGTTTCTGGGTCTGGCCGCGTCGCGATCCTCTTTTAAGGTATTAGACCAGGTATATGCCCCTCAGGTGCGAGATCAGGAGCAACGGATCTTGATTTGCGGTGCTGGAGATGCCGGCGAGATGGCGCTGCGCTGGATATTAATGAACCCTGGTCTGGGCTTGAAGCCGGTTGGGTTTCTGGATGAGGATACCTTCAAAGCTGGGCGTCAAATTCACGGCATCGAGGTCCTGGGCAATTTCGAGCAGTTAGGAGATCTGTTGTTGGAGAAGAATATCGATGGAGTGATCATCACATCAGACGTTCAACTTGCTGACGGTATGTTCAAGCGATTGGTCTCCATGGTTCATGCCCAAGGACGATGGGTTCGCCGGTTGCACTTCGAGTTTGAGCTGGTAGAGTAGTCGGGTAAAATGGTAAATCGCTGCTTTTGCTGATCAGGATTATAAGAACAAATCTTTATGGAAGAAACTTTGTCTTTTTCGCCCTTACTGTTAGTGATTTTTCTGGCTTTTCTGGTTCCTCTGGTGCTCTCGCGGTTCAGGCAGGTGCGCCTGCCGATCGTAGTGGGCGAAATCCTGGCCGGCATCCTGGTCGGGCGCAGTGGATTGGGCTGGGTTCAGCATCACAACGAGATCTTGGAATTGCTGGCCGGGTTCGGGTTCGTGTTCTTGATGTTTCTGTCGGGCATGGAGATCGATTTCTCCAACATAAGCCTTGCGCGCTCGGAGGGTTCCGGGCAAAAAGGAAAGGCATGGGGACCGGTTCCCCTGGGGAGCCTGAGCTTTGGCCTGACTCTGATCTTTTCAGTTGGGCTGAGCTTTGTCCTGGCGAGATCAGGGCTGGTACGAAACCCCTGGTTGATGGGCCTGATCCTTTCGACCACGTCTTTAGGGGTCGTGATGCCGGTGCTCAAGGAAAAGGGCCTGAGTCGAGGCCAGTACGGCCAGACGCTCCTGATTACTGCGCTTATTGCGGACTTTGCGACCATGCTGCTCATCACGGTGGTTGTGGCGGTGATGGCCAGTGGATTGACGTTCGATATCCTGCTGATTGGCTTGCTGTTTTTGGCTTTCTTCTTGATGTACCATTTCGGGATGTTGTTTTTCAACCGGATTTCGGGGGTCCGCCGGGTATTCGAGGAGCTCAGCCACGCCTCGGCGCAGATTAAGGTGCGGGCAGCATTTACGATGATGCTAATTTTTGTGGCCTTATCCGAAGTGGTAGGAACGGAGGTGATCCTGGGAGCATTCCTGGCCGGCGCGATTGTATCTCTGTTGAAGGGGCCGGAGGATGATGATCTGGTTGACAAGCTGGAGGCCATTGGTTTTGGGTTTTTCATCCCGATATTCTTCATCATGGTGGGTGTAGATTTCAACTTGACAGCACTGCTGTCTTCGCAACAAGCCATCCTGCTGGTACCTGTTCTTTTACTGGCAGCGATCGCGGTTAAGGTCTTGCCCTCATTCGTCTATCGCTTCAAGTTTAATTGGCAGGAGACGTTTGCCGCCGGGGCGCTGCTATCGGCGCGGTTATCTTTAATTATCGCCGCCTCAGCGATCGGCTTGCGCATGGGGGTGATCAGCGAGCCTGTCAACGCGGCTATCATTTTGGTGGCGATCATCACCGTAACGGCTGCCCCGTTGGTTTTCTCGCGTTTCGAGCTCGGCGGCCAGGCGGGCGAGGCGGGACCGATCCTCGTGGCCGGCGCAAATGACCTCGGTCTGCGCGTGGCTGAGCAGTTGAAGGCGCACCGTGAGGACGTAATTGTCATTGATCCGGATGAGAGCCGCGTTGCGCGGGCACTGGCGCGGGGGTTAAAAAGCCGGGCGGCCCAACTCGACGGTCCCAATCACGAAGTATCGCAGTATTTCGATAAAGCCGTGGCAATTGTGTGCACTCACCGGGATACGGAGAAGAGTTATCGAATCTGCCAAATTGCGCATTCATCGTACGGGATCAGCCGCCTCGTAGCCCAGGTAAATGAAGCCAGTGAAATCGAACGTTTCAGGAATCTGGGCGTGAATACCGTCAATCCAGCTACGGATCGGGCTACATTGCTGACCCTCCTGGCGCGCAACCCATCGGCCTATCACTTACTGACCCGAGTAGACGATGATAAACAAGTGGTCGAAGTGCTTGTCGGCGATGGCCAGTGTGATGGGAAGGCGCTCTACCAGCTGAAGCTGCCCGGCGACTTGTTGGTGTTAGCGCTGCGTAGAAATGGAGAGTTGTTGATCCCCCATGGGGATACGCAGCTTAATTGTGGCGATCATTTGACTCTGGTTGGATCGGTCGAGTCCATCGATACGGCCCGCCATATGTTCATGGAGGTAAAGTAACCCTTTCGGAAAAATGAAAACCGGAACTTTAAAACTGAAACTTCCCAAACTACTCGATCGTGTGCAGCCTTCCAGTACGGCAGTGTTGATTGGGACAGCCATTGTGGTCGGGGCTGGAACCGGATTGGGGGCCGTATTTTTTATCAAGCTCATTGATTGGATTCAGCGTTTGTTTTTCGAGGGTGGAGAGGCCGGGCTCAGTTTCTTGGGCCGGGGCTTATTCATATTAATTCCAATTGCCGGTGGTCTGTTATCCGGTCCCATCATCGCTTTTTTCGCGAAAGAAGCCAAGGGTCACGGTGTTCCCGAGGTCATGCAGGCCATCGCGCTGCGAGGCGGGCGCATCCGCCCGCGCGTGGTCGTGGCCAAGATCGCCGCTTCGGCGATGTGCATTGGCAGCGGGGGCTCCGCCGGTAGAGAAGGGCCCATCGTCCAGGTGGGTGCGGCTTTGGGATCAACCCTGGGGCAGTGGCTAAACCTCTCGGAAATGCGCATCCGCAACCTGGTGGCCTGCGGCTCGGCAGCCGGCATTGCGGCGACCTTCAACGCCCCGATTGCGGGCGTGGTCTTTGCCATGGAGATCATCCTGGGCGAACTGCATCTCGGCGATCTGGGGAATGTGGTCATCTCGGCGGTGACGGCCTCGGTCATGGCTCGCCTCTTCCTTGGAGAACGGCCCGCTTTTTCCATTCCGCGCTATGGGGTGAAAACTCCCTGGGAGATCCTCTTGTACCCCCTGTTAGGTATATTATCCGCCTTTGCGGCGGTCTTCTTTATCCGTTTGTTATACCGGTTTGAAGATGTTTTTGACCACTGGCATTTCCCGGATGCTCTTAAACCCGCGGTCGGAGGTCTCCTGCTTGGAGGTGTAGCTTTCTTTTATCCGATCGTCCTGGGGATGGGGTTTGTGCCGGTGGATGAGGCCCGGCTCGGTTTTCCGCTTTCGGCCAATATGCCGCATATTTTCAGCGCCGGTTTTCCGGTCATCGAGGGCGCTTTGCTGGGCCAGCTATCTTTTGTGCTGCTCTTCCTGCTCATTTTCCTGAAGCCGTTAGCCACTTCGTTTACGCTTGGATCCGGGAACTCCGGGGGCGTGTTTGCACCCGCTTTGTTTACCGGCGCCGCTCTGGGCGGGGCCTTCGGGCGACTCGTGGAAGTCTTGGCCCCAGGGGCTACCGCTGGGCCGGGAGCGTTCGCAACAGTGGGCATGGCAGCCGTATTTGCCGGCGCGGCGAGAGCACCTTTTACGGCCATCCTGATCGTCTTCGAAATGACAAACGACTATGGCCTGATCTTGCCCTTGATGGCGGGAGTGATCTTCAGCATGCTGGTGGCCGAACGCCTGCACCGCGAATCGATTTACACGCTCAAATTGGCCCGGCGGGGCATCCGGCTGCAGAGTGGGCAAGATGTGGATGTGATGGAAGCCGTCCGAGTGGACGAAGTCATGGTGCGCCAGCCGGCGACGGTGCCGACCGACATGCCCGTATCGCTATTGGCCGGAGAATTCTTGCGCACAGGACGGCATGGATTCCCGGTATTGAATTCCGACGGCAGCCTTCATGGGATTGTGTCCCTGGCAGATTACCGGCGATCTGTAGCCAATGGGGATGAATTGCCCGAAAAACTGACCGTAAAAGACATCAGTACGCAGGACGTGGTCGTGGCTTATCCTGATGAAACCGTTGGCGTTGTTCTGCGCAGGATGGCCCCGCGCGATCTTTCCAGGGTACCGGTCGTGGCCCGGGATAACCCCCGCCGGCTGGTGGGTGTGATCCGGCGGAATGACATCGTGCGAGCCCACGAGATCGGCGCTCTGCGCAGGGATGAAGCCCGCCGCCGCGCGGAAACCTTGAAATCCGTGAAGGATTCCAGCGCCCAGTTCGTCGACGTGCTCCTGGTTCCGGGATCCCATTCCGTTGGAAAAACGATCGCCACCCTCCACCTGCCACGCGAAGCCGTGCTGGTCTCGATCCGGCGCGGGCAGGATCTGGTGATCCCGCACGGGGACACGGTTCTACAGGTGGGTGACGTGGTCACAGCGCTGTGCGAGAGGGCGTGCGCCGGTAATGTGTTGGAGGAGTTGAACCGGTTGAAGAGCGAGGAGCCAAATGTGTCAAAGGAACCAGAGGAGCCAAAGGGACCAAAAATCCTCAATGTTCACGAGGATTCAGAGGCGCCGTTGGAGTGATAGGGATTCTTATTCCAGCGCAGATTCGATCAGCTTTTGGATGCGGGAGACCATGCTGGCGGGCTCCGGATGCAGGCCTTCGATCAGCAAGGCGTCCTCGTAGATTTGCTCGATGACCAGCGCGCTCAGGGGGCTATCTTCTGGCACGTCCTTGAAGCGTAACAGGATGGGGTGGCGAGGATTCAGCTCCAGCACTTTCTGGGGGACTTCGAAGTCCTTGTTCAACAGGCGGTAAACGCGCTGCATCTCCTGGTTTAGCGTCCCTTCCGGGTCTACCAGGCGAGCAGGAGAGTCGGATAAGCGGGCGGTCATGCGCACGCCAGTCACCCGCTCCCCCAATTGGGCCTTAAAGCGCTCTACCAGGCTTCCGTAATCTTCTTCGGACAGAGCTGGCGCCGCTTCCGCGCTTTCCTCAGCCTCAGATACCGGCAGCTCCAAATCCGCGGTGGCCACGTTGGTGAGGGGGTAGTCCCTGTATTTGTTTAGCCTGACCAGCATGAACGAATCCAGCGGGTCCGTCAGGAGCAGCACCTCGTAATTATAGCGCCGCACCACGTCCAGATGGGGGCTATAGAGCACCGAGTGCTTATCGTCCCCCAGAATGTAATAGATGTGTTTTTGATCCAGCTGCATGCGGTGGACGTAATCGTCCAGGGAGGAAAGTTCGTCCGGTTTTGCCGTGGTGTGGAAGCGCAAGAGGGGATAGAGCGATTCGGGCTCCGCCTGTTCGATGGCGACGCCCTGTTTGATAAACGGGCCGTAAGCCCCCCAGAATTTGGCGTAGGCCTCTGTCTCCTTCTGGGCGAGTTCCTCGAGCGCGCTGATCACCTTCGAGGTGACCAGTTTTTTGAGCTGCGCCATGATCCGGTTCGACTGGACTGTCTCTCGGGAAATGTTGAGAGGCAAATCTTCGGAGTCAACCACCCCCTGGACGAAGCGGCAGTACTCGGGCAGCAGATCCTTGCAATATTCCTGAATCAGCACTTTACGCGAATAAAGCTTGAGACCATCGTCTTTGCGGGCCGAGAACAGGTTGCGCTCGGGATTGCCGGGCACAAACAGCAAGGCATACATTTGCACCGGGGCGTCCACCACCATATGCGCGTGTGCCAGAGGTGGTTCGAGGTCCAGGGTGAGCTGCTTGTAGAACTCGTCGTAGCTCCCTTTTTCGACCTCACGGGGCGATTGGCGCCACAAGGCGGTCTGCTGGTTTACCTGCTCTTGCTGGTCTCCAATGTAGATCGGGAAGGGGATGAAATCGGAGTGCTTGCGGATGATCTCTCGCAAGCGGTGCTCCTGGGCGAATTCGGTGGCATCGTCTTTGAGCTTGACGACCACGTTGGTGCCGCGTGCGGTCTTTCCGGCGGTTTCGACGGTGAAGGTATCGGCGCCTTCGGAGTACCAGGTGGCAGCCTGCGCGTCCTTTTGATAAGAGCGCGACACCACCTTGATCCAATCGGCGACCATGAAAGCGGAGTAGAAGCCGACCCCGAACTGCCCGATGATGTCGGACAGGTTTTTGGCACCTTTCTGGGCGGCTTCGATGAAGGCACGCGCCCCGGAGTGGGCGATGGTGCCCAGGTTTTCGATTAATTCCTCAGCGGTCATGCCAATGCCGCTGTCGGTGATCGTCAGGGTGTTTTCCTCCGCGTTGGGGTAGATCCGGATGGCCAGCTGCGCGTCGGGATCCAGGACCTCCCGGTTGGTGAGTATTTCAAAGCCGGCACGGGTCAGGGCGTCCGAGGCGTTGGAAATCAGTTCGCGCAAGAAGATCTCCCGATCGGTGTAAAGCGAGTGGATCAGGATATCCAGCAGCTGGCGGGTTTCGGCTTTGAAGGGGATGGGCTGGAGAGTGGGGTTATCGGTAGAGTCTGTCATGATCTTTTCCCTCAAGAATA
>DASQQR010000203.1:0-2792 GCA_035643335.1 Anaerolineales bacterium | reverse complement strand
GACACCGGGGTCCAAATCCCCGGAGCGCGTGCTCATTACCAGCCCACCGGCGGGGGTGAAGCCCATGGTCGTATCGACGCTCTTGCCGTGCCGGACGGCGGCCATGCTGGCTCCGTTCCCCAGGTGGGCAATGATCACCCGGCCGCCGGCTGCGTCTTGCCCGGCCTCCACCCGCAGTTCCTGCAGGATATACTCGTAGGACAGCCCGTGGAATCCATAACGGACCAACCCTTCATGTTGGTAATGCCTCGGGAGGGCATATATCTGGGCCAGTTCCGGCATGTGGCGGTGAAAAGCCGTGTCAAAGCAGGCCACCTGGGTTAAGTCGGGGTAGGAATGGCTGGTCGCCTGAATGGCTTTGATCTCATGGGGCAAGTGGTCAGGGGCGAGGTAAACCAGCTCTTTCAGCTCGGCCACCAAGGCCGAGGTGATCGGGTGCGGCCGGTTGTATCTCGGTCCACCGTGCACAACTCTGTGACCGACGGCGTCCAAACTTTGGCCGGGTTCGTGGTCTTCCAGCCAGTCAAACAGCTTTTTCAGGGCGGTTTCGTGGTCGGGCAAGTTGGCTTGTTCAGCGATCAAAGAATCGCCGCTAGAATCTTTGATCTGGAATACGCTTGCCCGCAGGCCAATCCGCTGTATGCTCCCCGACAACAGCAAATCCTCGGACTCCCCCATCTCGTACAGGGCTACCTTCACGCTAGAGGAGCCGCTGTTTATTGTCAGTACTCGCATAAGGTGTTTCCAGAGTAACTTCTGAATAGGAAGGGGTGGGGGTTTGTTGGAGCGGCTATAAGCGCAGCGGCGCCCGCTCCAACAAACCCCCACCCCCCCAATTATTGAGAAGTTACTTTTCAGAGATCAATACACATTTTCACGATTTGTCAGGGTCCACGGTGCATGGCATGGGCTCGAAATTGAACCGGAGATTGTGCCAGCCGCGGCTTATCACGCATGGAGATGGCCATGAGGGTGGAGAGATTGTTGGAGGCGACTGAGGAAGGTGCGGTGATGCTTGCCGGTAACATTTAGATGATGGTAAACTTGCACCTTCACCCAATCATTGAAAAACATCCAGACCAGGCAGTATGCCCAGACCATGCCGACGTAAATCCCGGGAATCGGGGTCACCAGGACGCCGAAGCCGACAATGGCTGCCGCAATCGCCTGAGTGACCAGGATGGCAGTGACAAGGATGGGGGCAGGATACGGCTTGCTGAGGAAGGAACGTTTCGTCCGGGTAACGAACAATGTCAGGTGCCCGGCAACAGCCAGTTTAATGTAGATAAGAGACTGAATGTGAGCCTGGTCGAGATTGAGCACGAGTTTGCCAATCACAAGCATTCCAAAAGTCTGGAATACGCCAACCACACCCAGCGTGGTGGCCACCATAAGGACACGCTGCATGTCCCAACGGACCGGTTTGGGATCCAACCAGGTGTTGTCAAAGGCGATCGTCATGATGGGCAGGTCGTTCAGTAAGGCCAACAGGATGATCATAATGGTGGTGATGGGGTAAAAGTTGAAGATCGTCATGGCCAGGACCACAAAGATCATGATGCGGATGGTTTCGGCGATGCGATAGATAGCGTAGCTGTTCATCCGTTCAAAGATCTTACGCGCCTCTTCAACCGCTTTCACGATGACCGACAGACCTGGCGCGGTCAGCACGAGGTCGGATGCAGAGCGCGCGGCGTCGGTGGCGTCGCTGACCGCAATACCGGTGTTGGCCTGTTTTAACGCCGGTGCGTCGTTGACCCCGTCGCCGGTCATGCCAACAATGTGGCCCCGGTCCTGCAATACGCTGACGATATCGAATTTATGCTCAGGGAAAACCTGGGCAAATCCATCGGCCTTTTCTACCTGCTCTGCTACTTTATTGGAAACCGCCTGGCTGCCGCCCCCCTCCCTGAAAAGGTCTTCGGCCGCATTGATATTGGTCCCCAGCCCAAGTTGAGAGCTGATCTCCTTGGCGATGGCGATGTTATCCCCGGTTACCATTTTTACCTGGATGCCGTTCTCCTTGGCGCGTTGGATCGTGTCCCTTGAATCTTCTCGCGGCGGGTCGTATAAGGGCAGGATACCCAAAAACTGCCAACCGGTGCCGGCCGCTCTACGTGCAACCCCCAACGTACGGTATCCCTGGCGGGCGAAATCCTGGACCTTGTTATCCGCTTTTTCCATCACCTCGGTATCCGGATGACAGATTTCCAGTACGACCTGGGGAGCTCCTTTAGTGACCTTGAAAGACTGGCCGTCTGAATCCTGGACTTGCGCCTCAATGCGCTTGCGTACCGGGTCGAAGGGCACAAAATCAGTTTGCTTGTACTCTGACATCACTCGCGGATCTTCCAGCCCAGCAATCACGGCCATATCGATTGCATCGCGGTTTTCCTCTTTAGAGGCCAACGAGGCGGTCAAAACCAAATCCTGAACATCTTTGGCGCCAAAGAGCACAGGGTCGCCAAGCGTAAGCTTGTTCTGAGTCAGGGTGCCGGTCTTATCCGAACACAACACATCCATGCCCGCCATCTCCTCGATGGACTCCAGGCGGGTAACGATGGCCTTCATCTTGGCGAGCCCGACTGCTCCAATGGCCATGGTCACGGAAAGTACCGCCGGTAGGGCAACCGGTATGGCTGCTACCAGGAGGATCAATGCGAATTGCACCAGTGAAAGAATTCCCGCCCCCCGGAAGATCATGACCAGCATCAATACGGCGGCCAGGAACAGGCTCAGATAGATCAGGTAGTCGCCAATGGCCAGCACAGCCTTCTGAAAATGAGATACGG
>DASQQR010000202.1:0-6176 GCA_035643335.1 Anaerolineales bacterium | reverse complement strand
GAGCGGGCCAACCAAGGGGATGGTCAGCACTTCCATCGTTTCTTTCGCGGTGCGAGCGGGTAACCCGAAAGGCATCCACGATTGGGCGGACCTGGCGAAACCGGGCATTCAAATCCTGACACCCAACCCAAAGACCAGCGGTGGCGCCATGTGGAACGTACTGGCGCTTTATGGCGCGGCCAACCGCGGCTTTGTGGAGGGTGCGACGAAAGATGATGATGCGGCGGCAACGGATTTCCTTTTGACCATCCTGAATAACGTCACGGTGATGGACAAGGGGGCCCGGGAGAGCATCACCAATTTCGAGAAAGGGATTGGCGATGTGGCGATCACGTATGAAAATGAGGTCCAGGTCGGCCAGATGAACGGCCAGAATTACGTGCTGGTGATCCCGCGTTCCACGATTCTGATCCAGAATCCGATCGCCGTGGTGGACACTTATGTGGACAAGCACGGCACGCGCGCAGTAGCCGAAGCCTTTGTAGATTTCTTGTTCACCAGGGAATCGCAGGAGATTTTTGCCAAGTATGGACTGCGCTCTGTCGACGCGGAAGTCGCCCAAGCTACGGCAGAGCGCTATCCGGAGGTGGAAGACCTTTTCACGGTTGAGTATTTTGGAGGGTGGGACCAGGTCACACCGGCATTCTTCGGCGACCAGGGTATCTATACGACGACCGTGGGAAAGGTGCAGCGGCTGCACTAGTTCAATGCTTGCGCATTTTTTCTCAAAGCGGGGAGCGGGGGTGTTTGTGGGAGGCTCAGGACTGCAAACGCCTCAATCGACAAATCGGGGGTCGATCGATACTGGATGCTTTTTGCGCTAAGTAAGTTAAAATGAGGGTGTTCGGAAACTAACCCGAGGAGGACGCAGAGTGTCGAGGGATGGATTACGATGTAGAACGTCGTAATTAGGAGGGTGGTGCGGTAACACGTAGAAAGAAGGACGCAGAGCGTCGGGGGAGGGATTACGACGTAGAACGTCGTAATCAGGAGGGGGCGGAGGGTCGCGGCATAATCAGGGTTAATCGGATGGCAAGAAGAACCAAATCCATTTGGTTTAGCTTACCTACTCAGGGTGTCATCCTGATTGTCGTCATAGTCATACTGACATCCAGCGCGATCGGCGTACCGGCCATCTGGCTGATCAGCGAACAACTCGACCGCCAGGCCTGGGAGCAGGTTAACCAGGGCAACCGCATGGTCAAGGTATTGCTGGATGCCAAATCTGATGAATTAAGCAATCTGGCTATCGTGACTGCCCAACGCCCCACACTGATTCAATTGCTGGAACTCAACGATGCGGACATGCTGAGAGCCTATTTAGAAACGCTGCGGACGGGGGCGGGCCTGGATTTAATGATGTTATGCGGGCCTCAAAGAGAACCTACCGTCCAGGCAGGCATGAAGATATCGGCGCAGGCTTGCCAAACAGGAGCATCGAATGGGGTATTTCAAGCGGCGGTTGGGACGGGCACCAGCGGCTGGCTGCTGGCCTCCCAGCCAATCTTGAACGAGCCCACAATTTCAGTGGTGGCGGGCCAAGCTCTGGATGGCGATTTCTCCAGTAAACTGCGCGAACAAACCGGACTGGAACATCTGCTCGTCTTCAATGGAGCGCTCATTGGAGGGAGCTTCGCGGATAACAACCTGGCCTGGACAGCTGTAACCACGCAGGGATCCAAAGGGGCTAACGTGGCCGACAACCAGCCTATTTCGGAGCGGGTCAGCGTGGAAGGAAGCACCTACTTCGCAATTCGTTCCCGCTATGGGGACACGGGCCTGGAAACCATTATGCTCTTGCCGGGCACGGCCATCGCAGAAGCACAGCGAGAACTGAGCCAAACCGCTGCAGGCGGAATTCTGCTCGTGGCGGCCTTGTGTTCGGCGGTGGCAATCCTCCTCGCCAGGCGGGTCAGCCTGCCCCTGGAACGCCTGCGGGATTCGGCGATCGCACTGCGGCGGGGAGATTTAACCACTCCGGTTTCGACCAAAACGAAGGTGAACGAGATTGCCGAAGTGACCTATGCTTTGGAGGACGCCCGGGTTGCGCTACGCCACACGTTAGAGGAGCTGCGCCAGGAGAAGGCCTGGGTGGATCATTTGCTGGAATCAGTGGTGGAGGGGATTATCACGCTCAGCCGCCAGGGCCGGATCACCTATTTCAGCCAGGGAGCGGAGCGGATCACCGGCTGGAGGCAGGAACAGGTCTTAGGAAAGGATATTGATGAAGTATTTCGATTGACCGAAAGGGACAAGCGCTTCAGCCAGCGGATCCCCGCGCCGGGCGCAAAGCAAGAGATCCTGACGATCCTGGTCAAAGGGCAACCGGTCAGCGTATCGATCACCGGGGCGAGGCTGGCTCCGCCGGAAGCCGGCAAAGCTGACCTGGTCTTGTTCGTGCGAGACATCAGTCATGAAGAGGCGATGCGCGGGCTCTTGGGGGATTTCCTGGCGAACGTCACCCACGAGTTCCGCACGCCGCTCACCGCATTGGCGGTGTCGATTGAACTTCTGCTGGACCAGCTGCCCGATTTGAATCGCGACGAACTGCGCGAGCTGCTGGTCTCTTATCACCTGGGTGTATTGAGCCTGCAGCATTTGATCGATAACCTGCTGGAAGGAGCAAGCATCGAAGCCGGGCGCTTCCAGGTCTCTCCCCGGCCCACCGAGCTGGCTGAGGTCATTCATGAAGCCATCCGGGTCATGCAGCCGCTGATGGAAAAAAACCGCCAAGAAATGCAATTGGATTTGCCGGAAGACCTGCCTCTCGTGCGGGCCGACCCGCGCCGCACGGGCCAGGTGCTGGTCAACCTGCTATCCAACGCCATCAAGTGGGGGCCACAGGGCTCCAAGATCTCCCTGAGGGCGATCGCTACTGACCATGAAGTCAAAATCTTGGTCGGGGATGAGGGTCCAGGCGTATCGGCGGAACACAAACAAGATTTGTTCATCCGATTTGCGCGGTTAGAATCGAACGGTGGCAGGGCGGAGCACGGCGCAGGCCTGGGGTTACCAGTGGTCAAGGCAATTGTGGAATCCCAGCAGGGCCAGGTCGGCGTGGAGGACGGACCTGGGGGAGGGGCAGTCTTCTGGTTCACGATCCCGATCGTACATCTTTATTCGCTGGCCGAGGAAGATGAGCTATGAAGGCACTGGTCGTCGATGATGATATCCTGCTGGCTGACCTGATCGGCTTCTCCTTGCGTAAGGAAGGGTTCCAGGTCATTCAGGCTCAGGACGGAGAAGGCGCTCTGCAGCGCTGGGCAGACGAAAAACCTGACATCGTGATCCTGGACGTAAATCTGCCCAGGACGGTACCCAGTACCGACGGATTCACGGTACTACGGCGGATCCGCGAGAAGTCCGATACCCCTGTCATCTTGCTGACGGTTCGGGGGGAAGAAGATGACATCGTTCATGGCCTGAAGCTAGGGGCGGACGACTATATTGTCAAGCCGTTCAGCCCGCGCCAGTTTATTGCCCGGGTGGAAGCGGTTTTGAGGCGGTCGCAGCGGGGGCCCGAGGCGAGCCCCCTTCAGGCAGGCGCGCTGGAGCTTGATCCAGAGCGCCGGGAAGCACGCATCCAAGATGGCATACCCATACCTCTAACAGACCTGGAAAACAGACTCCTCGAATACATGATCCTGCACGCGGGTCACATCCTGACCATTCAGAACCTGATCGATTACGTTTGGGGACCAGGAGGCGGCGACCGGGTCATGCTCCGGCAGCTGGTCCGCCGGTTGCGCGCCAAGATAGAACCAGATGCGTCCCAACCGGTTTTCATAGAAACTGTACCAGGCAAAGGCTACGGGGTTAAAGTTATCCAGTCACTGGACAAGTAATCCGGGCAGATCACCCAGCTCTTCTATCACAACTTTGTCACAGCTTCATCACGCCTGACGTCATCTCCACCGGGTAAACTTTAGGAAAATCATCAGGGACAAAGGCAGATGTGGTGGTTGGTGGATGGCTCCGCCATCCACCAACCACCACATCCAGTCCCGTCCACGGCGGGTCCCAGAGAGCCAACTTAGGGATAGATATGTCAATTGTTCTTGAAAAGCTCACCAAGCGTTACGACGGCCATCCGGTGGTCAATAACCTCTCCCTGGAGGTAGCGGATGGTGAGTTTTTTGTCTTACTCGGGTCCAGTGGAAGCGGCAAAACCACGATCCTGAGCCTGATCGCCGGCTTGGTGGCAGCCGACCAGGGGCGGATCTGCCTGCATGGCCGGGACGTCACCTGGTTGCCACCTCAACAACGTAAAGTGGGGTTTGTGTTTCAAAACTACGCCCTTTTTCAGCACATGAGCGTGGCAGAGAACGTCGAATTCGGCCTGAGTATCCGCAAGGTACCGGCCAGCCAGCGGCGCCAGCGGAGCGACGAGCTACTGGAGCTGGTCGGGTTGGCCGGGCTAGGGGAGCGCATGCCGTGGCAGTTGTCAGGTGGGCAGCAGCAGCGAGTAGCCCTGGCGCGGGCCCTGGCCTACGGACCTGACGTGCTACTGCTGGACGAGCCGCTCGGCGCTTTGGACGCCAAGATTCGGGTCGAACTGCGGCGGAGTCTGAAGACGATCCAAAGAAAACTGGGAGTGGCCACGATTTTCGTCACCCACGATCAGGAAGAGGCTTTTGACCTGGCCGACCGCATCGGCGTGATGAGCTTTGGACGACTGCTAGAGGTTGGCACCCCTGAAGAGCTTTACCAGCGGCCCCAAACGGAATTTGTAGCCTCCTTTCTGGGCACAGCCAACTTGCTGCTAGGGAGTCTTAGCCCGAACGGCGTTAAATTAGGCAAATGCTATTTCCCTGTACCTCGAGAGATCCAGGAGTCTGGGAATGAACGCCGAGTGCAGGCACTCTTTCGACCCGAGGATGTCGCCCTGGCGCCAGAAGCGGCGGTACTGGACGTTCCCAAACTGGGGCAAGCCGAAGTGGAGGAGGTGTCTTTCGCGGGGGCGTACGAGAAGCTACGGCTGCGGCTACCACCCATTCCTGGAGTACGCACGATCTCGCCGATGGTTTCTTTCGGCACGGACTCTTTCCCGATCGAAGCCACCCGCTCACCGGAACAAGCCAGCCGGTTTCCGCTGCGCCCGGGAGACAAAGCCTGGGTAGGCGTGCATCGTCTGCATGCACTGGCCCATCCAGGCCTAAATTTCCTGATCCTAACAGATGGATCGCTGCGATCCCGGGCGGCGATCACTTTAGGCGGGCAGATCGGCAGATTAGCCCACGCGCGGGTTACCCTACTTGGGTACGGGCAGCCCAACCCCGTGCTGGAGGCTCACTTAGAGGAAGCCCGCAAGCAAATAGGCAGCGGCTTGGCGGCCCTCGAAACGCTTACCCGGCCGGAGCCAGCCAACCAGGCCATGGCGTGGGCGGTCGAAAAGCGCCCCTACGATCTGGTTATCCTGGGGTTTGGGCATCTCGAAGACTTGCAACTGGCCGAACAAATCCTGGAAGTTGGCGAACACCACCTGCTCCTGGTACCGCGTCCGCAACCCGCGCCGGGCAAGGCGTTGATTTGCGTGGCCAGCGGAGAACCGGGCAAAGATGACGTCCTGTTTGCGGGGCGGCTGGTGCGGCATCTGAGCGCGGAGGCGACCCTGCTGTCCGTGCTTCCCCCCTCGAGGAACGGTTCCGACCAACGCGAGCGGATTGAACGATTTCTGGATGGCGGTGTCCGGTCACTGTCGCTGCTGGGCGTCCCGGCAAGCAAGATCATCCGATCCGGCACGGTCAGCGAAGAGATTAACGAGGAGATCCGGGCGAATGGGTATGACCTGGTCGTTTTGGGCGCACCTCTGCCCGATCCAGGCGGGAGAATCTCGCTAAATGGCGTGCTCGCCCATACGCTGGGCCAAATCAGCGAGTGCTGCACCCTGATCGTTCGATCTCATTATTATCGAGGGCAGGTCGAGCCGATGTTAATGGGGAAGAGATGAGGCAGGCATGGAGCATACCCTCGCCGTGCAAGAATACGAGGCCCGCAAAAACCTGCCCTGGGGGCGCTGGGGAGTGCGGGGAGCAGCTTTATCCTATTTAGCCCTATTGCTGATCATCCCCCTGTTGGTAATCTTTCAAGACGGGCTGCGGGAAGGCCTGAGCGGCTTGTGGTACCAGATTACCCTGCCGATCGCCTGGCACGCGCTGCAGTTAACGCTATGGACG
>DASQQR010000201.1:0-6015 GCA_035643335.1 Anaerolineales bacterium | reverse complement strand
CTGCGGCACACGCCTCAGTGAAGATGCCACCCGCTGCCTGGTTTGTGGCACCGAATTCACCGGCAACGAAGCGCCCTCCCGCCCATCTAAAGCCATTCAGGGCAGCCGAATGCCCGAGATTACGCTCAGCCTGCCGTCTGTCATGGGACTTTTCGCCCTCTTTCTAGGCATCGGCGCGGGGATTGTGTTTTTCGGCCTGCGGGAAACCGGACGCGTAGTGGACCCCACTGTCACACCCACCGCGACGCTCACTCCCACGCCAACCGCTACCGGCACACCGGTGACCCCGACACCCACCAATACGCCGCTACCCACCCCCACACCGATCGCCTACACGGTACAGGCCGGGGACACGTGCATAGGAATCGCATACAATTTCGGCGTCTCAGTTCAGAGCATCCAACTGCTCAACAACCTGTCTGTAGACTGCAGCCTCACTCCTGGTGAGTCGCTATTGATTCCCCAGCCTACCCCGACGCCAACAGCCCTTCCCTCAGCCACACTCAGCGAGGCGGATGCCACCGAACAAGCTTGCGACAAAGCAGAATACACCGTGCAGGATGGGGATACCCTGAGCACGATCGCCAATGCTTACAATGTCCCCATGGCGGTCATCCGAGAATATAATGGACTGAGCAGCGACATCGTTTTTTCCGGTATGCCGCTGACTATCCCCCTGTGCCAACAGCGGCCCACCCCAGGACCATCCCCGACTCCAACACCACCGCCGCCCTATCCAGGCCCCAATCCGCTGCTTCCGCCCGACGGCGCGACGATTTCCACCCAGGAAAATTCGATTACTTTGCAATGGGCTTCGGTTGGCACCCTGGCAGAAAATGAAGCTTACCAGGTCACTGTTACGGACATAACCGCTGGCGAGGACCGGAAACTGGTCGAATACGTCACCGACACCAAGTTCATCGTCCCGGCTTCATTCCGCCCCAGCGCTAACTCTCCCCACGCCTTCCGTTGGACAGTCATGGCAGCCCGCCAGATCGGTACCGACGACGATGGCAAAGCCATTTGGGAATCCGCCGGCGCGAGCAGCACTCCCCGGATATTCGTCTGGTCAGGCACATCGCCCAGCACCAGCACAACCCCGTCCCCCTAATTGTCAGCCCGCCAAACCGATACGTGCCAAACCGATGGGGCGACAGTTGAACTGTCGCCCCATCGGTTTGGCAGCAGGCCCTAACTCTGATCGCTGGCTAAACCTATCCTCAGCTCTTTTTTGCAGCTTCTTCCAGCATCGCCGTGGTCAAAGACTTCGGACGTTCAATCGGTTGGCCCAGCGCACGGGCCCAGACCGCGTTGGCCGTCACGCCCAACGCCCGGCCTACCCCGAACATCACCGTATAGAAATCGACTTCCCTGATCCCGTAATGATATTGCAGGGTTCCGCTGATGGCGTCCACGTTTGGCCATGGATTCCTGGCCCTGCCCTGTTCCCGGAGCACATCCGGAACAACCTCATAAACCAGATTGGCGATTTGGAAGATATCGTCCTTGGGCATATGCTTCTTGGCAAACTCGAACTGGGCGGAAAAGCGTGGGTCGGGCCTGCGCAGTACGGCGTGCCCATAACCAGGGATCACCTGTCCGCTGTTAAGAGTATCCCAGGCATATTGTCTCACCTGCTCTTTGGTGGGTACGCCATTGAATTCGTCATAAATGCCCATCAGCCAACGCAAGCATTCCTGGTTTGCCAACCCGTGTAACGGGCCGGCCAGGCTGTTCAAGCCCGCCGAGAAGGCATAGTAGATGTCGGAGAGGGTCGAGGCCGCCAGGTGAGTGGCGTGAGCGCTGGCGTTGCCACTTTCGTGGTCCGAATGCAGGATGAAATACAACCTGGAGAGATTCTTATATTCCTCGGTTTCAATCCCCATCATATGAGCGAAGTTCGCACCCCAATCCAGGTTCGGATCAGGAGGTGTGAATTCACCATCCTTATACTTCAGACTATAAATGTAAGCCGCAATGGCAGGCAGCTTGGCGGTTAGATTCAAGCTGTCCTCCAGCATAGGCTCCCAGTACTCCTCTCGAGTCATCCCATCATGGTAACGCCTGGCGAATTGCGAGGTTGGCTGCAGGGAAAGCACGGCCTGGGAGAACAGCGCCATGGGATGTGTATCCTTGGGCATTGCCCGCAGCACATCGAAGGTATTGGAGGGCACTTCGCCCCGCGCTTTCCATTCGGCCTCTACTTCCAGGGCCTGTTTTTCGCTGGGCACATCACCCACCAGCAGCAAATAGTAAAGCCCTCCAGCGTACGGCATCGCATCAGGAGAAGGCTTCGGTAGACTTTCTAACGCATCCGGAACCCGGTGACCTCTAAAACGGATGCCTTCCTGGGGATCAACATACGAAATATCGGTTACCAGGGCTTTGACGCCCCGCATGCCTCCATAAACCTGAGCGATAGTGACATCACCAACCTTAACATCCCCATGTTCTTTGACCAGCGTCCTGACTCGCTCGCGCCAGTCTGGCCACATACTGGCTAATTTGTCTTTCAGTTCCATCTTATTCTCCTTGCGATTAGATTTCTACAAGTGAATGAAGCGCTTCAATCGTCTCCTTTACCGAATTCGCTGACCTCTGCAAGGCTGATTCTTCCTCCTCATTGAGATCATATTCGATGATTTTTTCGACCCCTTGTCGTCCCAGCTGTACTGGTGCGCCAAAGAAGATATCCTTCAGTCCGTATTCGCCCTGCATGTACGCGGATGCAGGCACGATGAGGTGTTTGTCTTTCAAGATGGCGTCGACCATCTGAGTGATGGCGATGGCCGGAGCATAGTAAGCACTGCCCGTCTTTAACAAGCTGACGATCTCACCACCACCCTTGCGAGTGCGCTCGACAATGGCTTCTAATTTGCCGGCCGCCAAATACTCCTTTAAAGGCACCCCGGCCACATTAGAGTGCCGCGTCAGCGGGACCATATTATCTCCATGCCCGCCCAGCACGTAACAATGAATGTTCTCCACGCTCACGCCGGTTTCCATTGCGACGAAGGCCCGCATGCGGGCAGAGTCCAGGATTCCGGCCTGTCCGACCACGCGCTCTCTGGGCAACCTCCCCACTTTCATCGCCAGGTATGCCATCACGTCCAGAGGGTTGGTCAGCATCAAGATAATCGCCCCCGGGGAATACTTGAGCGATTGTTCAGTGGCCTCCCGTACGATCTTGGCGTTTGTCGTCAGCAGGTCATCCCGGCTCATGCCCGGTTTACGGGGCATTCCGGCTGTGATCACCACGATGTCAGAGCCTCCGGTGGCCTGGTATTCGTTGCTGCCGACCATACTTACGTCCTTGCCAATTACCGGCAAGGCTTCCTGGAGATCCAAAGCTTTGCCTTGTGGCATACCCTCGACCACATCGACGAGGACCAAATCTGCGATCTCGCGTTCTGCCAACCAATGAGCGGAGGTTGAACCGGTCATACCGGCGCCGATAATTGAGACTTTATTCTTCATGATTTTCTCCCTTCTATATTATAATCCCCCTGATGTAAGCACACACCAGGGGGATCAAATTAGGCCGAAAAGCCGACTTCCTCGTCGAGGAAACGCCCGGCCGACATAGCAGCGGCCGCCCCCATGCCTGCTGAAGTGACTACCTGACGGAAATGGGGGTCAGCAACCTCCCCAGCGGCAAACACGCCCGGGACACTGGTGTGCATCTGGTTGTCCACGACCAGGTAACCGTTCTTGTCCATTTCCAGCTGTCCCTTAAAGAGATCCGTATTCGGCCGGTGACCGATAAAGATAAATACCCCTTCTGTAGGGTGTTCACGCTGATCTCCGGACTGGGTGTCCTCAAAACGGACCTTGTCCACCGAACCGTTGCCAGAAATTTCCTTTACGACCGTATTCCACAGGAACTTCACCTTCGGGTTTGATTTGGCGCGCTCTTCCAAGATCGGACCGGCACGCAGCTCATCACGCCGGTGAACGATGGTTACACTGTCGGCATAACGCGTCAGGAAGATGCCCTCTTCCAGAGCACTGTCCCCGCCACCTATCACGATGACATCTTTGTCCTTGAAGAACCAGCCGTCGCAGGTAGCGCAATAGGATACGCCGCGACCAGTGAACTCGCTTTCTCCTGGGACGTTCAAATGGACAGCACTGGCTCCGGTGGTGATGATCAACGCACCTGCCAGGTAGACCTTATCGCTCTGCGTTTTCACGCGGAAAGGTCGCTCCGATAAATCCACTTCCATGGCGGAATCATATTCGACCCGGGCCCCGAAACGTTCAGCCTGTTTCTGGAATAGTTCGACCATCTCCAACCCGCCAACCCCATCCGGAAAACCAGGATAGTTTTCAACCACATAGGTTAAGGAAACCTGACCGCCCAATTCCATGCCAGTAAGCACAACCGGGTTCATATCAGCACGCGCCGCATACAAGGCGGCGGACATCCCGGCTGGACCAGAACCCAAGATTAACACTCGCACAGCTTCCTCGCTGGAGCCCTGCTCTTTGGAAGGCTCCGGCGAGACGTCTGATAAATTAAGATCCATAAGCCTGCCTCAGTCTTTGACGATTGCCAGGATGTCGTCCGCGTCCATGATCAAATGGTCCACATTGTCCAACTTGATCTCGGTGCCTGTATATTTAGGGAACAGCACCTTCTGCCCAACCTTTACTTTGATTTCGTCTTCTTCATCGCCAATCGCCACGACCTCACCAGTCTGCGGTTTTTCCTTAGCCGTCTCAGGGATGTACAGACCGCTGCTCGTACGTGACTCAGCATCGACCAATGGCCGGATAAGAACTCGGGCAACAAGTGGTTGAACATTCACATCACTCATGTCGCAAAAAGACTCCCTTCTTGAAAATGGGCACATTGTGGGTTCAAAATTTGAACCCACAGCCTGCTGCTCTCTCAACTATTTTATCAGATGCAGCACAGTGCTCAAAAGTTACATTAGAAGAAGATTAGATTACGGCCTCTTTACTGCCGATGGCCTGGCTTTGGCCGACGTAATCCAACCACTCGTCAGAGTGTGCGCCCTTCCCGTGCACGTTTTCCTGGAAGGCGCTTAACAGAGCCCGGGTCATGTCGCCCACTCCGCCATCACCGACCGGCCGGTAGTCAATCATGCGCACGCCCACGATCTCAGCAGCCGTTCCACTGATGAAGACCTCATCCGCGATGTAGAGTTGATCTCGGGTGATCATTTCCTCCTTCACGCGTATGTGCATATCCTGCGCCAGGGTGAAGACTGAATCCCGGGTGATTCCCTCCAGTACACTCCCTTTCGGTGGCGTATAGATAACCCCATTGCGCACCATGAAGAGGTTTTCACCCGTACACTCGGCAACGAAACCCGATGGATCCAGGATGGCGGCTTCATCGTATCCGGAACGCAAAGCCAGGGTCTTCACCAGCATCGAATTTACGTAATTTCCTGCCACTTTCGATTTAGTCATATTGATATTGGGGTGCAGGCGTGTGAATGAAGATACCATCATGTGTACGCCGGTTTTTTGGGCCTCTTCTCCCAGGTAAGGACCCCATTCCCAGGTAGCAATCCCCAGCCTCGGCTTAGACTTGTCCATATCCAATCCCATCGGGCCGTCCAGGTACATCAGCGGGCGCACATAGCATTCATTGAAGCCGTTGGCACGAATAGTTTTGTGAACCGCTTGCCGCATTTCCTCCACATTGTAGGGAAAATCCCGGATGCCCAAAATGTGGATCGAGTCCAGGAAGCGTAGCAGGTGGTCCCGCAATCGAAAGACTCCCGGTCCTTTGGGAGTCTCATAACAACGAATGCCCTCGAATACGCCCATTCCGTAGTGCAGTGTCGGCGTAATAAAGTGGATCCTTGCGTCTTCGTAGGGTACCAGCTCTCCATCCATCCAGATGAAATCAGATTTCATTTACGACTCCTTGAGATTTTAGGGGTCTGCCCCTTACCGTGGGATGAGACCCGGATTTAGATGATCTGCCGGTTAAAATTATTATATCTCTAAAGGTGTCTCAAAATGCTAAGGAAAATG
>DASQQR010000200.1:0-3490 GCA_035643335.1 Anaerolineales bacterium | reverse complement strand
GCCCGGCGATCGTATCCGTGAGCGAGCGCACCTGCTCGTGAATCTCTTTGTGCATAAAGTGCCGGTATTCGCCCTTCTCGGCGGCCACCGGATCCCAATTCACCTGGTGGATCTCAAAAGCCAGCTGCTCCCCATCCAGGCTTTGCACCTCCACCCCATCTCGGGACACAACCGCCATTTGGTGAGATTCCAAAAAGATCATCTGCCGGGTGTGCTCCAGGATAGCGGGCATATCCGAAGCCACGAACATCTCCCCTTCCCCCTTACCGATCACCACCCCACCGGCGTTGCCGATGCGAGCGGCCACGATCTTGTCGGGCTCGCGCGAGGATAGCATCACGATCCCGTGAGCCCCCTTGATGTGAGCCAGGGAGCGGCGGGCGGCTTCCACCAGGCCAATGCCGGTCGCCAGGTAGCGATCCACCAGTTGCACGATCACTTCCGTGTCGGTGTCGGAATTGAAATGCACGCCTTCGGCGCTCAACTCTTCCCTCAATTCCAGGAAGTTCTCCACGATACCGTTGTGCACCAACACCACTTCCCCCGTGCCTCCGAGGTGAGGATGGGCGTTGCGGGCGCTGGGCTCGCCGTGCGTCGCCCAGCGAGTATGGCCGATGCCGACCTGCCCGTGCAGCGGGTTCTCACCCACCAGTGCCGTCAGGCGCTCCAATTTACCCGCATCCCGGCGTACCTCGATGTGGCTGTTCTCTAATACTGCCAGACCAGCCGAGTCATAGCCGCGATACTCCAGGCGCCGTAATCCATTCAGGATGATCGGCGTTGCATCTCGCGGGCCGATATAACCTACGATTCCACACATGGGATTCCCTCCAAAAGTTATGATTTCGCCACTCTCCATCTTTTTGTCTATCCGGTTACCCGGTTAGCGTTGTGACGGAGTTCTTAATTGGAGGGAAAGAAGGTGGGCCGTGGCCGGCCCAAAGGGCTTCCGCTGATCTTTCGATTTTCCCGGCTCCCAGGCTGGTAACCTGTTAGAGCTCCGGTTAGCCCCGCCTCGCGGCAGGGAACCCTCATCCTCGTCAGCCGACTTAGTCTATTCGTCAAATAGTCTTGTAGTCGAGTAGTCACTTCGAAAATCGACTACCTGACTAAGCGACTATGAGACTACCAGACTCAGCCGGTCCGTGCGCTGTCTCTCCCGAAAATTGTTTAATTAACCGTCCACCTCCTTGATTAATGATTTTTAATGGAAGCCAATTATAACGTATAAATGCCTTCTCATCGCCCCTTGCAGGCAAACTGTCGGGATTTTGTCAGCAATTCAACTCTACGGGACCAAATGACCACCCAACCACCCGACCACATGACCATCCGACTAAAATGGTATAATCCGACCTGAATTTGTCGGTGCGTCTAGTACCCGAGTACGTTTATTGATTGCGGTGAGGTTTTTAGAACAACCTAGACTCCCACAAATCCATATCAAAGGAGCCCAACTTGGCTTTCAATCCCCTCAACTGGCTTCTGGGGTTCTTCTCGCTCGACATTGGCATTGATCTCGGCACAGCCAACACATTGGTCAATGTGCGTGGCAAAGGAATAGTCATTAATGAACCTTCTTGGGTCGCAATCGATAAACGCACCCGTGAGCCAAAAGCCATTGGTTTAGAAGCCAAGGAGATGGTCGGCCGCACGCCAGCGAACATCATCGCCGTGCGACCGCTGCGCGATGGGGTGATCTCCGAATTCGAGATCACCGAAGCCATGCTTGAATACTTCATCGGAAAAGCGCACCAACAGAGCATTGTCCCCGTCCCGCGACCACGTGTGGTCATCGGCATTCCCTCCGGAGTCACCGAGGTCGAAAAGCGGGCCGTATACGATGCCGCTATGTCGGCCGGGGCGCGCGAGGTCGGCTTGATCGAGGAACCCGTTTCGGCTGCCCTGGGAGCCGGCCTGCCCATCGCCGAGATCCGTGGCAGCATGGTCGTCGATATCGGCGGCGGCACCACCGAGGTCGCCGCCCTCTCCATGGGCGGCGTGGTCATCTCCCGCTCCCTCCGGGTTGCCGGCGACGAGATGGACGAAGAGATCGTGCAATTCATGCGCAACAAGTACAACCTGCTGATCGGCGAACGTATGGCTGAACAGGCCAAAATCGCCATCGGTTCCGCCTACCACCTCCCGGAAGAGACGACCATGGCGCTACGGGGGCGCAACCTGGTTACCGGCCTGCCCGATGCCGTGGAGGTATCCTCGGTGGAAATCCGGGAAGCCATCTCCGGCTCGGTTCAAACCATCATCGACACGATCAAAGACGCCCTGGATGAGTCGCCTCCCGAGATCGTGGCTGACCTGATGGAAACCGGGATTTGCCTGGCCGGAGGCGGCGCCCAGTTGCGCGGTCTGGACAGGCGCCTCACGGAGGAATTGCACATCCGCGTGTGGGTTGCGGAAGACTCGATGACTTGTGTCGCCCGCGGCGCCGGCATGATCCTGGAAGATTATGATAGCTTAGGACATCTATTGGTGGGCCTGGAACGCGGCAGCACTCGCCACAGTTGATTCTCCCTACCAAGAAACTTAGACTGTCATGCGAGGCGGTTTTTGCCGAAGCAATCTCTTGATTGCCGCAGTCCCCTTCCTTCAAATGAATTCATCCTTTTCTCTTCAGACGGTTGTTTTATCACTTCTGGTAATCGGTATTCTCTTCCTTGCCCTGAGCGGCTATCTGGCTCCGCTCTCCCGTGTGGCGTTTGCCCCCTTGGTGGAGGCTCAAACCTGGGTTTCGACGCGCTACCAGGCCATTCAGGAATTCATCAGCGCGCCGCGCAATATGGCCCAGCTGACGCAACGAAACAATGAACTGGAGGCCGAAGTAGCGCGCTTGCAGGCCCAGATCATTGAACTCCAGCAGGAGAATTCGCAGCTGGACGTATTTTCCGCCCTCTTGAACTTCGCCCAGGCGCATCCTGAAAACGTTTACCTCAGCGCCACCGTGATTGGCCGCGACCCGAATCCATTTTTGCGCTACGTGATCATCAACCGCGGCTCGGATGAGGGTTTGCGTCGCGGCATGCCGGTGGTCTCCCAGCAGGGCCTGGTGGGCAGGATAGCCGCAGTGACCTCCGACGGAGCCAGAGTGCAGCTGATCACCGATCCGTCCACCGTGGTCAACATCCGCCTGGAGGCCTCTGGTGCAGAGGCCATCCTCTCAGGCTCCATAACCGGCGAGGTCAGTCTGGACCTCATCCCGCAGGATGTCACCGTCGCAACCGGCGACCTGGTGCTCACCTCCGGGCTGGGCGGCAACTACCCCTCCAACATCCTCATTGGACGGATCACCGGAGTGCGGGCGCGACCCTTTGAACTGTACCAAACCGCCTCTGTGCAGCCCGTCGTGGACTTCTCGGAGCTGCAAATTGTGTCGGTGATCACCAACTTCCGGCCCGTAGATGTGTCGCCGCTCATCCCGACCCCCAGCGCGCCGTGAGATATGGCCACGCTGATCGCTCTTCCCATTTTGGGT
>DASQQR010000199.1:0-4238 GCA_035643335.1 Anaerolineales bacterium | reverse complement strand
GCTGCCGCCCTCAACGGGCTGGATATCTGGATGTTGGAGGGTGTTTCTGGTATCCACATGGATTACCCGCATATCCTCGGCGCGGACGGTGCCGGTGAGGTGGCTGACCTGGGGGAAGGGGTCACTAGTTGGTCCGTTGGTGACCGGGTGGTGATCAACCCCAATCTCAGCGACGGGGTTTGCGAATATTGCCTGGCCGGGATGGATAACCTGTGTCGAAATTGGGGCTTATTGGGGGAAACCCGCAAAGGTACTTTTGCCGAATACGTGGTGGTTCCGGCACGCAATCTTTACCCCATACCTGATGGCTTTGATCCACGAACGGCAGCCGCTGCTGCGCTGGTTTATGAAACGGCCTGGCATTCCTTGATCACCAGGGGTGGATTGCGAGCCAGCGAGACCGTCCTGGTGGTGGGTGCCTCCGGAGGGGTGAACAGCGCCAGCATCGAGATCGCCAAGCTGGCGGGCGCGGTTGTATACGCGGTTGGTTCCAATGCGGAAAAACTTGCTGTGGCCGAATCCCTGGGGGCGGACTATCTGATCGATCGTTCCCAGGAGTCAAATTGGTCCAGAACGGTCTACCTGATGACCGGCAAACGCGGTGTGGATGTGGTGGTCGATAACGTGGGTTCGACTTTCCCGTTGAGCTTCCGGGCAGCTCGCAAAGGAGGGCGCATCCTGACGGTGGGGAACACCGCCGGCCCCAAAATCGAAATCGACAACCGCTATATCTTCGCCAAACACCTCTCGCTTATCGGCTCGACCATGGGCACAATAAGAGACTTCAGCACGGTCATGGATTTGGTCTTCGAAGGCAAGCTCAAGCCAGCCCTGGACCGTACGTATCCTCTCTCCGAAGCCCGGTCTGCTGAGGAACGCATGGCAAGCAACCAGCAGTTGGGCAAGATCGTGCTGGAAATCGGCTGATCGCTTCCGTGGGATGCACGCAGGTGGTGCATTGATAAGTCCAATGCGCGCTGATGTCCAGAGTCCTGCCGACCACCAAAAATCAGAGATCAAAACCAGGCGGCCGTTTTTCGTAACGTTGATCACGGTCGTGGTGTTAATCATCGCGAGCACTCATCTTGTCCGGTTTGTTGAAGCGCTCTCCGAATGGGATTTTCTATCCAGTCTGCCCAGAGTATCTCCGGCCTATCTTGCCGCGAGTGGACTACTGTGGACCCTGGTTGGCCTGCCGTTGATCTGGGGGTTGTGGCGGGGCCATGTGCAAGCACCCAAAGCCATCCGCATCCTCGCCCCGGCATATACTTCATACTATTGGCTTGACCGCATCCTGGTGAAGAGCGCCCTTGGAAGTCCTGCCAATTGGCCTTTCGCACTTGGCATGACGATCATCCTCTTGATTCTGATCTACTGGATCTTGTCTACCGCGAGGTCAAGATCTTTCTTCGGAGAAATTGATGACTGACCACACTAAGATTAAGGAACTGCGCGATCTGAAAGCGCAAAGCCGCCAGGGCGGGGGCCCGAAACGGATCGAAGCCCAACACGAGCGCGGTCGCCTGACGGCGCGCGAACGCATCGATCTTCTCATGGATAAAGGTTCCTTCCGCGAGGTTGATCCTTTCGTCGTCCACCGCACCAACGATTTCGATCTGGATAAACAAAAATATCTGGCCGACAGCGTGGTTACGGGTTGGGGGACCATCAATGGGCGCCTGGTGTACGTATTTTCTCAAGATTTCACTGTCTTTGGCGGAAGCCTTGGAGAGGTACATGCTGAAAAGATTTGTAAGCTGATGGATATGGCCATGAAGAACGGCGCTCCGATCATCGGTCTAAACGATTCGGGCGGGGCACGCATTCAGGAAGGGGTGGTCTCGCTGGGTGGGTACGCAGACATCTTTTTACGTAACACCCTGGCGTCCGGGGTGATCCCCCAGATTTCGGCGGTGATGGGTCCTTGTGCGGGCGGGGCGGTTTATTCTCCGGCTCTGACTGACTTCATCTTTATGGTGCGTAATTCCTCGTATATGTTTGTGACCGGCCCGGAGGTGGTCAAGACGGTTACCCACGAAGAAGTGTCTTTCGAAGATTTGGGTGGGGCCAGCGTGCATTCGGAGACCTCGGGTGTATGTCACGTGGCCGCCGACACGGAAGCCGATGCGCTTTATCTGATTCGCAAATTGCTATCCTATCTGCCGCAGAACAACATGGAGGATCCACTGTACATCCCGCCTATGGATGATGCCTTGCGGATGGATGAAACCCTGGACACCTTGATCCCAGATGATCCCAGCAAGCCCTATGATATTAAGGATGCCATTTACCCGATCGTCGATGACGGCCAGTTTTTTGAAATCCATGAGAATTATGCCCAGAATATAGTGGTCGGTTTCGCCCGCTTAGGCGGTCACAGTGTAGGCATCGTCGCCAACCAACCGGCGGTGTTGGCAGGTGTTCTGGATATCAACTCGTCGGACAAGGCGGCGCGCTTTGTGCGTTTTTGTGATGCCTTTAACATTCCCCTGATTACCTTTGTGGACGTGCCTGGATTCTTACCCGGCACCGGCCAAGAACATGGGGGCATCATCCGCCATGGCGCCAAGCTGCTTTATGCCTATTGTGAAGCCACCGTGCCCAAGCTGACGGTGGTGACCCGCAAGGCTTACGGTGGCGCTTACGACGTGATGAGCAGTAAGCATATTCGCGGGGATGTCAATCTGGCCTGGCCGACTGCTGAGATCGCTGTGATGGGCCCGGATGGGGCCGTGAGCATCATCTTCCGCAAGGAGCTGGCTAACGCCGAGAATCCTGATGACCGAAAGGCCGAACTGGTAGCTGAGTATCGGGAGAAGTTTGCCAACCCCTATGTGGCTGCGTCCCGAGGTTACCTTGACGATGTGATCGAACCGCGCGAAACCCGCCCGCGCTTAATTAATGCACTGGAGATGCTTAGCAACAAGCGGGACACCAATCCTCCGAAGAAGCACGGGTGCATCCCGCTGTAATATCGTGGCTCTCCCGCTGAAAGCGGAAGTCCCAGTATTATTTACAGTTCGACGGAGAAACGGTTCGCTTTCAGCTAAAAACGCGGCAGGCTGCCACGGGGTACAACGGAGATCGCTGGGCGCAATCCCAGGGATTGGGAGGATGCGGGCCTTTGTGGCGGGGATCTTGCGTGGCAATAAGCGCCGGAAACCCCTGGGGGGCTGACATCCTTTGCGTGCACGCCGATCACTGCGCGGAGGCAGAAGGGGGCTTAAAAACGGGTTTCTGCTAGAAAAACGAATGGAAACGAATAGGCGGATTCTTGAAGATTAAGGACTGGTTAAACAGTTCGGAATCGAACAAATGTATGAAAATGAGGGAGGTGTGGGTGAGATTGGGCTACAAAAGGTGATAAAGGGGATATGGAAGGGGGATTCAGGGCTGTTTTCAGCCCAACTTGTGATCAAGGGCGAATCGGTGAAACAAGCAATTTAAGTGTTGTTTAATAATGCTCGGGAAAAAACGAATACGAAATTAGCGGGGTTAAACGGGATTTTCTGCTTGCAGAGAACGGGAAAGAGGGCGGACTATGGACGATGGATGAGACCGGAGACGGAGGACAGGGGACCAGTGATCAGGGCGGGGATCAGGGACTAGGGACTAGAGGGCTCGGTACGACCTGGACGATAAATTCGCTTTCGATGATGTGATTGCCTTCAGGCTGCAGTTCGCATTCAAAGCTGTGAGCGCCCACCTCTGATGCGCCGGCATGGTCGAAGCATTTCACCCCCCAGGCCTTCTCGATACGAGCCTTCGTGGCCGGGATGTTGGCGCCTGGCTCACCTGCATGAACGGTGACGCGCACCGGGCTTTTCCTCAGATCAATCCCCGCTTCGCGGGCAACTTCAGCGAGCCGGAGCGCATAGGTGGGCGTGCAGCAAATAGCCGTCGCACCTAGCTCAAAGAGCAGATGCAGTCGCTGCAAAGAGTCGCGGCCGCCACCTGGGATCATCAATGCACCAATTTCCTTTGCGCCCTCCACAGCTGCCCAAAATCCAATGAAGGGCCCAAAAGAGAAAGGAATCAGGAGCCGGTCATCGGCAGTCAGTCCAGCACCTGACAGAATATAACCCCAGCATTTTCCCCACCAGGCCCAACTCTCTTGCGTGTCGATGACGCGCAACGGCGCCCCGGTGGTGCCAGAGGTTTGGTGGATGCGAGTATAGGCGGATTCGGAGAAAGTGGCATTGGTGCCAAAAGGCGGATCCTCAGTTTGAGCCCAGACC
>DASQQR010000198.1:0-2806 GCA_035643335.1 Anaerolineales bacterium | reverse complement strand
GACCGGGGCGAATTACTCGACACGGCCTCGGAGCGGTTAGGGACCATCCGGCGGGACCTGCACGTCACGCGGGACCGCCTGCTGGATAAGATGCAGCGCATCGCCAACGACCCCAAAAATGCTCCCCTGCTGCAAGAATCCCTGGTGACCCAGCGAGATGGGCGCTACGTGCTGCCGCTGCGAGCCGAATTCAAAGGGCGCATCCGCTCCGTTGTTCATGACCACTCGTCTTCTGGCGCCACTTTATTCGTCGAGCCCTTATCGGTGGTCGAAATGAACAATGACTACCGGGAGCTGCAGCTGGCCGAGCGGGACGAAGAGCGGCGCATTCTCACCGATCTCTCGAACCAGGTGGAGGCCCACGCGGGTGAAATCGAGCTGGCGGTGGAAGTGATCGCCGAATTGGACGTGGTCTTCTCCAAGGCAAAATATGCCGCCGATCTCAGGGCTACGAGACCCAGATTGTACCCCTTTGAAAAACCTAAAGGCAAACATCCGGGCTGCACGCTGCGGCTTTACCAGGCGCGCCACCCCTTGCTGAAGGCGGAGACGGTGGTGCCTATCGACGTAGAGCTGGATCCGCAAACGTATGCCTTGGTAATCACCGGGCCGAATACGGGCGGCAAGACGGTTACGCTGAAGACCATTGGATTGTTGGCCCTGATGGCGCAATCCGGCCTGCATATCCCGGCCCAAGCCGGTTCCGAGATCAACATCTTCGAGGACATCCTGGCGGACATCGGCGACGAACAATCCATCGAGCAATCTCTCTCGACGTTCTCCAGCCACATCACCAACATCATTCGCATTCTGGGACGCGCCGGCCGCCGGTCGCTGGTGATCCTGGACGAGCTGGGAGCTGGCACGGATCCCCAGGAAGGCGCGGCGCTGGCCCAGGCTTTGCTGGGCCACCTGCTGGAACGCGGCATTACCACCCTGGTGGCCACGCATTACCCGGAATTGAAGGCCTACGCGCACGCACAGCCGGGCGTATCTAACGCCAGCGTAGAGTTCGACCTGGAGACCCTGCAGCCAACCTTTCACCTGACGATCGGCCTGCCAGGTCGCTCCAATGCACTGGCGATTGCGCAGCGTCTGGGGCTGCCGGAAGAGATCGTGGGCTCGGCCCGGGCGGGGATCAACCCCGAGGATTTGCGGGCCGAAGATCTGCTGGACGAGATCCACCGCCAGCGGGAACTTTCTTATTCAGCCCGCCAGAGCGCGGAGAAGGCGCGCCAGGAGGCTGAAGAAGTGCGCAACGAGCTGTCCCAGCGGCTGGATGAGATCGAGGACGAGCGCCGCCAAATTCTCGAGCAAGCTCGCGGGGAGGCCCAGGCGCAGATCGAAGCGCTTCAGGACGAGATCCAGGAGGTCCGCCGGGCACTGAGGCGCGCCCGCCAGCCTGCGGATGCGCTGGAACGGGTCGAGGAGATGGTCGCCGACCTGGAAGAAGCGGCAGGAGAGCCAGTGGAACGACGCAGACCCCAGGTGGGGGAGGTGGCCTTACAGCGCCCGCTGCGCCTGGGAGATCAAGTGCGGCTGCGAAGATTGAACAGCAGCGGGGTGGTTACTTCTCTGGATGAGGAGGAGGCGGAGGTGCAGGTAGGCCAGATGCGCGTGCGCACGCGCCTGGCGGAGCTGGAACCGGTTGGGGACTGGCTGGACCGGCCGGAGCAAAGCGGGGCGCAGCGCCGGCGTGAATCCATGGAGATGCCGCAGCCAGGCCGGCCTACTCCCACCTTCACGCCAGAATCCCCGGGAATAGAGTTGGATCTGCGCGGCCAGCGGGCGGACGAAGCCTTGGAAGCCCTCGATCGCTATCTGGATGCAGCGTTTCTGGCGGGGCTGCCGTTCGTGCGCATCATCCATGGCAAAGGGACGGGCAAGCTGCGCCAGGTAGTTCGGGAGGCCTTGCCGCAGAACCCGCACGTCAAGTCCTTCGAGTCCGGTCGCCAGCAAGAAGGAGGCGATGGGGTGACGGTGGCGAAACTTGCGGGCTAAACCAGGAGGAAACTTATGAATGATGAGGTTGTTTACGTATCCAAAGTGCGGATTGAACGCGTGAAGGGACCTTACCGGCGAGCCTACCTACCAGTGGAATCCGAGCCGGTGGCCTTTGGCGTGCATTCGGCCATCGCCGAGCACTACGGCACCGACATGAGCGTGCACGAGCCGCATTCGGCCACGCTGGACTACGTAGTGGCGGCCGCGGCAGGTTGACTGACGGGGACCTTTGGTGGCGCGCTGGAAGCGCGCGGAATTCCGGCTGGGGAGGGTTATCTCGTCTCCGAGGCACGCGGCGAGATCGAATTAGAAGATAAGGTGCTGATTATCAAGCGCATTCACGTGACCTATCACCTGAAGCTGGCGTCCGAAAAACGCGAGACGGCCGAGCGCGTACATGACTTCCACTCCGAGTACTGCCCAGTGGCACGCAGCATACGCGATTGTATCCGGATCAGTACAACGCTGAAAATGGAGGATTTGTGATCGGTTAGTTCTCGTCGCGATGATCCCAGGAGCCAGCGAAGCGCAGGATGCGGCGGCGAATGTACCAGATATCGGGATCCGCGTTGCGGCGGTTGGATTTGATCTTCTCCATGGCTTCTTGTGGGGAGTAGCCTTTGGCGATTAGGATCGCCGAGCCCATGGCTACGCCGCGATGGGCGCCGGCGGCACAATGGACATATACTTTATCGCCCTCTTCAATCGTGTCAAGTGCCTCCTGCACCCCTCTTTGCAAAGCGCGGATGGGGATAGGGATGAGGGGCGAATCGAAGGTCGGTAACCACAGAAAACGCAGCCC
>DASQQR010000197.1:0-3024 GCA_035643335.1 Anaerolineales bacterium | reverse complement strand
TACGCGACCTTTTCTATCAACCTGATCACCCTCGGATTGTATATTTTTTCCTTTTGCTACTACTTCGAAGGCAATCTGCTGACCGCCGTAATCGTGGGCGGCGTGCTGACCATCTTCGAAGTAATTGTCTATGCCAGTTTGATCTCGGCGATGCCCCGCGCCGGGGGCGACTACGTATGGCAGAGCCGCATTCTTGGGCGCGGCATCGGCTTCATCCTCTCGGTCACCGGCTGGTGGTTTATCCTGTGGCTTTGGGTGCCGCTGTACGCCCAGATGCTGGTGTACGAGGTCATCACGCCAATTCTGGCCATCGTCGGAGCCCAAGGCGCCGCGCTTTGGTTCACGCAGAGCAGCAATGGCATCCTGGTCGCGGCGATCTTCTTATGCCTGCTGGTAGGCGTCTACATCGCCGTAGGCATGAAGTGGTACGCCCGCATTTAAAAGTTCTGCTTCTGGGGCGGCGTTGTTGGCCTGGCCCTGGTGTTTCTCCTGCTCCTGTTCGGCAATCAAGGGACCTTCATGGCTAACCTGGATAGCCAGGCTGCGCAGCTGTTTGGCGCCCAAGGCACTGACTTATTCTCGGCCACCATGACGGCCGGCCAGGAAGCCGGGACAATGACAGGGCCCTTGAGCAACATCGCTTTCGGGGCCAGCCTGGCCCTGATTCCGATGATTGTCTTCTTTAACCTGTGGCCGAACTGGGGCTCCACCCTGTACGGCGAAGTACGCGGCGCCTCGGATTACAAGCGCAACTTCTGGGGCATGGCGGCTGCCGTAGTGGTGACTGCCATCGGGGCGTTGGTTTTCTTCGGCTTGATCGCCAAATCGTTGGGCTGGGACTTTTATAACAACGCCAATGGGGCCTTCTGGAACTATACCTGGGGCTACACTGACCAGGCGCCGCCCCTGCCTTTCTGGCCCTACCCGGCCTTGTTTGCGGCTTTCATGGTGAAAAGCCGGGTGGTCATGTTCCTGGTTGTGCTGCTGATGAGCCTGTGGTGGTTTGGCTGGTCGGGGACGGTATTCCTCAGCTCGACCCGCGTGATCTTCGCCGCCGCCTTCGATCGCATGCTTCCGGAGTGGGTTTCCTACATTGAGCCCCGCACCCGTACTCCCCTCGTCGCGCTGTTGTTGATGGTAATCCCTTCGTTGATCATCGGTTACCTGTACGCCTTCAACCTCTTGGGTTTCCAGACCCTGGTGCTGGACGCCACGCTGGTGATCGCCGTGACCTTCCTGGGCACCACCGTCGCCGCCATGATCATGCCCTGGCGATCCAAAGATGTCTTCGAAGGCTCGCCGATTAGCAAATTTAAGGTGCCATCCTGGTTGGGCTACTTGCTCATGCTGGTGTTCCTGGTTGGTGGTGTCTACATGATCTACATTTCCTTCAGCTATGGATACACCGTCCTGACCAACCTGAGCGGCGTGGATAGCCTCACCTGGGCGATGGTCTTCGTGGTGGCAGCATTAACCGTCGTCAACGCGGCTGTGATTCTGTGGCTGCTCTACTACCTTGGGAAACGCATACTGGGAGGGGAGGCGATGCCGCTCGTCACCCTGGCGGGAATCATCTTCTTCCTCTTCCTCGACTGGTTGCTGATCGAGTGGTTTTGGGACCCGCATGTCGTGCCCTTCGACTTCCCCTTGTACGCCATCGGGTGGTCGAACGCCAGCTCGATGCTCTTCATGATCTTCAATTACCTGCTGGCCGCGGTGATCTACTTTGGCTTCAGCGCCTATCGCCAGCGGCAGGGCATCGACGTGTCCAAGGTGTACAAGGCCATCCCGGTGGAGTGAGTCTTTCAGGGAAGATCCGAGCCCTTGGCCGGATACTAGACTCCCAGGGTTTTCGAGTTAAAACCCGTGGGGTCCCTACCAGGCCTTCCGGCTGGATTTCGACTCAATTTCGGAAAGGTAATATTAGACCTCCCGAAGGTCTCGAAGTACCTGGACGTAGCAGAGATCAATGTTTGCAAAGCCCTCTGGCCAGCATAATCTGCTCTTAAACCTTCAGGAGGTGCTTCCCCCTCGATTCCACTCTGCTGGGGCATTGTGAAATTTGTTGCTTTTTATGCTTTGCAAATTGACTCTGGATATCGAAAGTGATAGAATTCTACAAATCTTCTTATTTTCATTATTCGTATAGCGCAAGCCAGGTCCAATACCGACCTCTGGATATCGATTTCAACGCCTTGCACAGAGAACTGGCAATCCCCCTTTCTGGTTTAAAAAAAATACCATGGCTCCATGGAGGATATGGGCGCGTGGTTTCTCCCAAAGCGCTCGCTTGCCGGAGCGCAGTTTGCAGCCTTTTTTGGAATGTGTACAATCCCCCAGACGTTAGGCCGTTATCAGCCTGATATTTTCTGGTCCGGCTCTTTGGATAGGAGGTGAACAGGAAAAATCCGACTGTGAAACATCAACCTTTGGTCGTTAACCAGTTGTCCATATCCAATAAAACATACGGAGGAAGAAATGACTAAGAGTCAAACCCCT
Source organism: Anaerolineales bacterium (assembly GCA_035643335.1). GTDB lineage: Bacteria > Chloroflexota > Anaerolineae > Anaerolineales > UBA4823 > DASQQR01. The sequence continues at coordinate 525 of DASQQR010000197.1, read as the reverse complement.
CGTAAGAGGGCGGTAACACGCCGTGATTTTCTTAAATTTGGTGCCGTAACCGGGGCCTCGGCTCTGCTGGCAGCTTGTGCTCCTCAGGCTACACCAACAACTGCTGCGATGCCGGATTTGACCAGTGGTAATTCCATCTCCCTGGACCAATTGATCGCCGCAGCCCAATCCGAGGGCCAATTGACCACCATCGCCCTGCCACACGACTGGGCCAACTACGGCGAGATCATCTCGACCTATAAATCGAAATATAACCTGACGATCAACGAGCTCAACCCGGACGCCGGCTCGGCGGACGAACTGGAAGCCATCCGTGCCAATAAAGACAGTAAAGGCCCTCAGGCCCCGGACGTGATCGACGTCGGAGTAGGCCATACCGCCACTGCCATGGCCGACGGTCTGCTGGCCAATTACAAGGTTGCCGACTGGGGCACCATTCCAGATGATGTCAAGGACCCGGATGGTCACTGGTGGGGCGAATACTACGGGGTGCTGGCCTTCGAGGCGATCAAAGGTGTGATTGAC
>DASQQR010000196.1:0-13693 GCA_035643335.1 Anaerolineales bacterium | reverse complement strand
GAGGTAGCCTGGTATTGCGTGAATGCGGCTTGCCCGGAACAGCTTATTCGAAACTTGGAGCACTTCGTTTCTCGTGGGGCCATGGATATCGTCGGATTAGGGATAAAAATTGTTGAGCAGTTGGTCCAGGCCGGATTGGTGCGGGATGTCGCTGATCTATACACGCTCCAGAAGCAAGACTTGCTCCAGCTAGGGGGATTTGCAGAAAAGAAGGCAGATAATCTACTGGCTTCCATAGAGGCTTCTAAAACTCGTCCCCTGGCGAGAGTAATCACGGCATTAGGGATTCGTGGTGTCGGTGAGGTGGTTGCCGGGGATTTGGCAGTGCGATTTCACAATTTGGACGCTCTGGCCAAAGCTACCGAGGAAGACTTGGAATCACTGGAAGGCATTGGCCCCAACATCGCCCAGGCAATTGTCGATTGGTTCGCCCGGTCAGCCAATCAGCAGGTGTTGGAAAAGTTGCGCGCTGCCGGTGTCTGGCCAAGCTCGAAGGGACGGCCCTCGGCGGAGGGCATACCCCAGACGCTTGATGGCCTGACGTTTGTTGTCACCGGCACCCTACCAGGTTTTACCCGCGACGAGGTCAAAGAATTTATCGAAACCCATGGCGGTCAGGTCACGGGATCGGTGAGCAAAAAAACCAACTATGTCGTCGCCGGCACCGAGCCCGGATCCAAATATACGAAAGCTCAATCTCTGGGTGTTCCCATTATCAGTGAGACCGAGCTGCGCGGGTTGGCTGGAAATACTTGATTATTGAATGGGCTGGAAGGTTGACAGTTCTAATTCGCGGGACTACACTTGCTCGAGTTGGGACTGGCAGATAGGAGTGCGTTATGGATATAAATAAGGCGGATGACGCCGTAGTGCGGCGAATTCGAGCGATCACCAACCGGGTCAACTACGCGAAGGAGGCCGGCCTTTATTTTTATAATCTGCCAGTTTCGGAATTGCACGGGGGGGCAAAAGTCGTTGTTGACGGTCGTGAAATGGGAATGTATGCCTCTTATAGCTACCTGGGATTGGTCGGCCACCCGAAGATAAACAGAGCCGCAAGGGAGGCCATCGATAAGTATGGTACGGGCACTCACGGGGTACGCAGTTTAGCCGGCACTCTGTCACTCCATCATGAGCTTGAGGAGACGATTGCCGAATTCAAGGGGGCCGAAGCGGCGATTACGTATAGCTCCGGATATGTAACCAATTTGACCGTAGTATCCACGCTGGTAGGCCGCGGGGATTATGTGATCTCAGATAAGTTGAATCACGCCAGCATTGTGGATGGATGTTTGATGTCGGGAGCGAAATTTCTGCGCTACCGGCATAATGACATGGAAGCCCTTGAGTCGCGCTTGCAGCAGGCATCAAGAGAGGCGGCCAAGTTGGTTGTCGCCGACGCTGTTTTTAGTATGGATGGCGATATCATCGACTTTCCCAAAACGGTGGAGTTGTGCAATAAGTATGGCGCCTGGCTGATGGTTGACGAGGCCCATTCTCTGGGTGTTCTGGGAAAAACTGGCCGCGGCATTGAGGAACACTTCGGGATGCCGGGTACCATTGATATAAAGATGGGAACTCTGAGCAAAACAATCCCTTCGGTGGGCGGATATATCGCTGGGAAAAAGGCTATCATTGACTATTTGCGCCATACCAGCCGGGCTTATATTTTCTCAGCGGCTCTGCCGCCAGCCCAAGCAGCAGCGGCGAAAGAAGCTTTCCAGGTTATCCTGGATGAACCGTGGCGGGTCGAGAAATTGTGCGCCAATACGAAGCAATTCATCCGGGGATTGCAGGAGCGCGGTTTTGACACGATGTTCACTGAGACGGCAATTGTCCCGGTTCTGTGCGGTGACGACGAGACTGCTTTTAGGATGACCGCGGAGTCTCAGCGTAGTGGCGTCTTCGTTTTGCCCGTGGTTTCACCCGCAGTTCCACCGGGCTTAGCACGACTGAGAGCCACGATAACCGCCGCTCATGAACCGGACGAAATTGAACGCGCCATGGACGTGATGGCAGTGGCAGGGAAAGAAGTGGGGATCATATCGTAAAGATCTTCTTGCAGATCGAATTTGCGTGATGCCGGCAATTTATCTGAAACCTGGGCGTGAGAAGTCGGTCTTGCGACGCCATCCATGGATCTTCTCGGGAGCGATTGGCTCTGTTAGGGGGGAATTGGAGGGTGGACAAGCGGTTGACGTATTTGGCGCGGATGGGAAATTTTTGGCCAGGGGCGCGTATAGCCCGAACTCGCAAATTCGTGTCCGAATCTGGACCTGGGAAGAAGAGGAAATTATTGACTCCCAATTCTTTCAGAAGCGGTTGGCTCAGGCCATCCAGGCTCGCATGCAATTATTAGATTTGGATCGCACCGATGCCTACCGCCTAGTGCACGCGGAATCAGATCGGTTGCCCGGACTGGTTGTTGATCGTTATGCGGACATACTGGTGGTTCAATCTTTGTCGAGGGGTACAGAATACTGGCTGGATACGATTGTCGATGCTTTGGTGGAACAAACTGGGGCTCAGCAGGTATTGGAGCGCTCCGACGTTGAGGTGCGAAAACTGGAGGGCCTGCCCATGCGCAAAGGATGGTTGCGGACTAAACCATTCGGGAGCAGAGATACCGGATCTGGGCCAGGTCAGAGTTCAACACTATCGGTGATCCGAGAAAACGGGTTCAATTATTGGGTAGATTTGATCGAGGGTCACAAAACAGGCTTCTATCTGGATCAGAGAGTGAATCGGGACCGCGTTCGAAATGTTGCCTTGGATCTTGAAGTGCTGGATTGTTTCTCCTATACAGGAGGGTTTACATTATCCGCTTTGGCCGGCGGAGCCGCCTCAATTGTGGCCATCGATACCTCCTCGGATGCCTTGGACCTGGCCAGGAAGAATGTGGCGCTGAATGGCCTTGATCCGGAGAAAGTCGAGTGGGTGGAAGGGGATGTCTTCCAGGTACTGAGGGAGTTCCGTGATCGGAGACGAGTGTTTGACCTGGTCGTTTTGGACCCACCGAAGTTCGCACCTACCGTGACCCAGGCCAGGCGAGCAGCCCGGGGGTACAAGGACATCAATCTGTTGGCATTTAAACTCCTCCGGCCTAGCGGGATTTTGGTGACCTTCTCCTGTTCGGGTGGGGTTAGCGAGGACCTCTTTCAAAAGATCGTGGCTGGCGCGGCATTGGATGCAGGCGTAGACGCTCAAATCGTGGAGCGCCTGCATCAAGGGTCGGACCATCCAGTGGCATTGAATTTTCCCGAAGGGTCGTATTTGAAAGGATTGGTTTGCCGTGTGGCAAGCTGATTAATCTATTATGATTTCAGTGATGCACTCATTTTTGTTCACCATTTACCCAATCCTTGCATTGATGTCGAACAATACCGGTGAGATCCGGTTTTCCGAAATATATCGGTCTTTGATTCTGTCGGTTGTGATGACGGCAATCCTCCTGTTACTCCTGAGAATATTTGTCAAGGAGTGGGAACGGGCGAGCCTGATCTTGACTGGCACACTAATTCTTTTTTTCTCGTACGGGCATCTTTATGATGTTCTTAAGAACCGGGAAATTGGATACCTGATCGTTGGAAGGCATCGGTTCATTCTGCCTCTGGTTGCATTAATTTTATGCCTTTGGGTTTGGGTCGTGTGGTGGAGGCTGAAATCTCCCGGAGGACTGGTAAAATTCTTTAATTTTGTAGGGTTGATTTTGCTGATCCCTTCTGCTTACCTCCTTATGTCGAGCGGCTTCCGCCAGTGGGAGGCAGATCTCGCGGATGATAGTAGTGCTTCGGGAAGCAAGGAGGTCCAAGCTGGCGTAAGACCCGATATTTATTACATCATACTGGACGGATACGGACGAGCGGATGTGCTCAAAGAGCTCTATGGCTACGATAATTCGGAGTTTCTGGAATTCTTGAAGGCGCGAGGTTTTTACGTAGCGGAAGATAGCCATAGCAATTATAATCAGACCGCTCTTTCACTCGCTTCCTCGATGAACCTCAAGTATATTAATTACTTTTCTGAGACTTTGGGAGTCGATACGAAAAAGCGATTCGAAGTCGCTCAATTAATAAAGCGCAACCTCATTCGAGAATTGCTTGGGGCGCGCGGATACCAATTTGTATCTTTCGAGACTGGATATGAACGCACAGAAATCCGTTCTGCAGACTTCTACTGGTCGGCAAGTTCTGACGTTGTCCCTCAGGTAACAGCGCTCTGGAAGATCAATGCTTTTGAGTCCTTGCTGCTCGAATCGACCGCCTTTCGAGCTGTGTTGGATATGCCAATTCTTTCACCCGAAGCTCTGAGAAGGATAGCGCTGAATCCTGAATATGAAGCCCATCGAGAAAGGGTACTGTATACGTTTTCCAGACTGGACGATGTAACGGAAATGGACGGTAATTTCTTTGTATTTGCGCATATCATTTCACCCCATCCACCCTTCGTTTTCAATGCAAATGGCGAAGCGATAACCCCGGCTAAAGCATACCGCATTGCCGACGGTGATTACTACCTGGGACCCCGAGAGGAGTACCTGAAGGGTTACCGCGATCAGGTGCTCTTTGTGAATAGCCACTTAGAGGCCGTTATCGACCGGATTCTCTCACAATCAAATCCGCCTCCAATCATGATTATCCAGGGTGATCACGGTCCGGGAGCATATTTGGTCTGGGAGTCACCCGAAAAATCAAATTTGAAAGAACGCTTGAGTATTTTGAATGCTTATTACTTTCCGGGAGGAGATCAGGGCTGGTTGTATCCTACGATAACACCCGTGAACACTTTCCGCATCGTGCTGGATCGATATTTTGGCGAAAGTTATGACTTATTACCAGACGAAAGTTATTTCTCTCCGTGGCTAAGGCCGTACGACTTTACAAATGTCACGGATCTGATTAGTCCAAATTAGGAGTACATATGATGTTTATGAATGCAACTGTCGTTCTGTCCTCTGTCTTAGCTGCTCCACTGATGAGGGGGCATGCTTACCTCGATCCCGGTTCGGGAAGCTTTCTGCTGCAATTGCTCCTGGCAGCGCTGTTGGGGGGGCTATTTGTTCTGCGCTCCTACTGGGGCCGGATCAAGGCCTTTATTACGAAGAAGGGGTCCAAGGAAGAGAACGAAGAAGAATGATCCAAAGCGCTAAATTAGGGGCCTCCTTCCGCGATCCGAGTGGTTTTCTGTTTAGGCGCGAGGGAGTTCTTTATCGCCAGGTCAACGAATCCTATCGAGATTCCTACGACCAGCTGGTGGGATCCGGCTTGTATCAGGCGTTGATTGAATCTGGTCTGCTCGTTCCGCATGAGGAAATTGACGTCGAACCCTATGATCCCGGGCCAGCTTATAGAGTGATTAAACCCGAGTCAGTAGAGTTCATTTCTTACCCCTTTGAGTGGAGTTTCAGCCAATTGAAGGATGCTGCGCTGGCCACCCTGAAGATCCAGAAAAAGGCGCTCGAGTTCGAGATGTGCCTTAAGGACAGCAGCGCATACAATATCCAATACTATAGGGGGCACCCAGTGCTCATCGATTCACTGTCTTTTGAGAGGTACGTTCCGGGTGAACCGTGGGTGGCCTATCGCCAGTTCTGCCAGCATTTTCTCGCCCCTCTGAGCCTGATGGCGCGCAGCGATATCCGCCTGGAGCAGCTACTGAGGGTATATATCGATGGCGTCCCGTTGGATCTGGCCAGCAAGCTGCTTCCTAAGAGCAGCTATCTGAATTTTCCGATTCTTTCGCATATCCATCTGCACGCGATGGCCCAACGGCGGTATGCGGATAGCGCCGTTGATAAAAACAGGGTCTCCGGAGGAATGAGCAAAAACGCCTTTTTGGGTTTGACGGATAGCCTCGAGTCCGGAGTTCGGGGGCTGAATTGGAGATTGGGCGGAACTGAATGGGGTGACTACTACGACCAGCACAATTACACCCAACAAGGTATGGAAGACAAGAAGAAGATCGTAAACGAATATCTTGATCAGACCGGACCTCGGATCGTATGGGATTTGGGGGCCAATGTGGGACGGTTCAGCCGGCTGGCGAGTGATCGGGGAGTCTTCACGGTGTCATTTGACGTCGATCCTGGGGCGGTGGAGCGGAATTACCGGGAAGCCCGTCGCAGAGGGGAGGAGAGACTATTACCATTGACCATCGATCTAACCAACCCTAGCGCCAATATTGGCTGGCACAACCGGGAGCGATTGTCGCTGCTTGACCGTGGCCCGGCCGATACCGTCATGGTTCTGGCTCTGCTCCATCATCTGGCGATTTCCAACAATGTTCCGCTGCCTCAGCTGAGGGATTTCTTTTATCAGGCAGGAAAGTGGTTAATTATCGAGTTTGTTCCAAAGAGTGACTCGCAGGTGAGAAAACTCTTAGCGACCCGCGAAGACATCTTTCCTGACTATGACGTAACAGGCTTTGCCGAGGTATTTGCCGAGCGGTATATAATCCATGCCAGGAAACGTATTCGCGACTCAGAACGAGAGATTTACCTGATGGAGGGGAAAGATTAAATAGAAAGCGCACCCAACAGCGGTGCGCCCCAGGTGGAGATGGCGGGAATCGAACCCGCGTCCGAAAGAATAGATCCTCGAATATCTACGAGCGTAGTCGTTTATTTTATCTCGCCAAATGGCCCTCAAACGACCAAGGTGCTCAATTGGCCAGCCACTAGGACCCGAAAGCCCTTCTTTCGCACATTTAGTGACCTCCTGTGCGGCACTCCGGCTTTCTGTCGCCCAATCCTGCTACCGGCCGGAGAACGGAGCAGGTGGACGTGACCCACTTTTCGGGGTCAGACTCTATCCCTCACTGATTAAGCAGCGAGAGGAAGAGCGGAAACATTCGTGCGATTGGCACTTAATTAGTTGCACTGATTTTGCGAGATCGGTGCCTCTCGGCTCGCAATTCGGGACCAGCCTCCTCCGTCGAAGCCGATCATCCCCATTGCTACATTATTATAACACCTCCGGTTGCATATTTTGCGAGGCACCATAAGAATTGCGTAAGAATACTCTCCCATCTTTTGAGCGGAGCCTGGCGCCACTCCCCACATCAAAAAGTCTGGATATCGTGACTATCAAACCTGTTAGGCCGTGATATACTCGGAGAAACTTTTAAGTTATTTTGGGGTTTCTATGTATGACTGGAAGCCCTCATCGTTACTTGGTGACAAACGTGTCTGATCCCAGTGACAGGAACGCCGTTGAATTGGCTTCGAAGGGTAACCAGGAGGCCTTCGGCACGCTCTACGAGCGTTACGTAGACCGGATCTACAATTATATATATTACCGGACCGGTAACCAATACGACGCCGAGGATTTGACGGCCCGCGTATTCTTCCGGGCGATGCGACACATTGGGAACTATAACGATCGCGGCCTTCCGATATCGGCGTGGCTTTACCGGATCGCTCACAATCTGGTCGCTAATTGGCACCGAGATAATAGTCGCCGTAAGGAGGTTCCACTCGATGAAATCTTGCTGGTTCGACCAGATGGAGAACATCCTGAAGCGGCTCTGCTGCAGACGGAAGAACAGGACAGGTTACTCGGGATTATCAGAGAATTGCCAGAGGATCGTCAGCAACTGCTTATTCTGAAGTTTGTCCAGCATTTATCCAATGCGGAAATCGGCCTGATAATGGAGCGCACTGAGGGCGCTATCAAAAGCTTATATCATCGTACGCTGATCTCTCTTAGAGAGGAATTTGAAAACCTGAAGGAGTCAGATAACTGAATTGCGGAATTAGTATTTGGTCTCACCTGGGAAGGGACAATTATCATTGGATACCTGTTATGAAGAAAATGAAGACGAATGATCACGAATTGGCTAGATTTGAATCGTTATTAGAGACGTATTTACAGCCAGTGACGCCACGCGCTGATTTTGTCCGGGAGCTGCACAGGCGCCTGCTGGACGTCTCCCGCCCTAGCGTAAAGATACCCGGAGAAAACCATATCCGCTACGGCTTGATCGCCGCTGCGAGTTTGGCTGGGAGCTTGCTCGTAGTTGCTACGGGAATCCGAGCCCTCCTGACTGTCTTAGGTGCCTTGGGAATCATCCATTTTGTGAAGCAACAGGTGGGGGAAAAAAGCATTTCTCCGCCTCGGCTTTCGATTTGATTCTGTTAAAGGAGTGGATAACAGGGGGGCTGAACTATGCCTGTAGCCCAGGCTAGTTAATCGCCTAACAGCGTTTGTTTTAACCAGCGGGCTTTCCCAACTAGATCCGTCTCAACTGGAAGCGTGTGTTCGGGTGTGATGCGCATTAAGAAATGACCGGCGACTTCACGTACCTGGGGCGATGTATTTGTTAAGGAATGAAGGTACTGCAGCCTGTTGTATGCGCTCCGACCCGGAGGACGGACGCCTTGGCGACGAAGATATTCGCCAATCACTTGTCCGGCTGCGCGGCGAGCACAAACACGAGCTTTGCCTTCATTCCCTTCTGACCGCGCTTGCTCGGCCTTCACGATTTCCGAATTAAAAAGGGTCTCCCAATCCTCATCTACCATAAGCCTTCCGATTCATAATTCTTCCCAGGTCATCGGCAAGATCATATCATAATATCACGCCACCTGGCTTTGTCTTGTTTTATCAGGGCTATTGCGTTAGAATTTTTCTGGCCGGTCGTCCCAAAAAAGGAGAGCCTCCTTCCAAAAATGGGCCGCGATTTGCGTAAGTTCGCCAAACAAACGAACACTCGATTGATTCTCGGAGGCATACTGCTCGTTCTTGTGGTTGGCGACGGGCTTATTTACCTGATTTATGGCCAGGGAGCGGCTGTGTTAGCCTTCGTGTGTCTGCTATTCGGGATGGCACCCCTGGTGTTGATCCTGCTGGTTTTTTGGGGCATTGACTGGCTGGTCAAGAGGGAGAGAGACAAACAGTGAAAGGGATTCATGGATAATCAAACCGAAATTCTGGACATTGGCGACTGGGTTCTACGCGTAAAAGAGCCCGAAGGGCCGGGACCTTTTCCTGTCTTTTTGCTGTTGCATGGGTGGACAGGAGATGAGAATTCAATGTGGATCTTTTCGCCCCGACTTCCTGAAAACACCCTCATGATCGCGCCCAGAGGAATCTATTCGGCATCGATAGGCGGATACAGTTGGTACGTTGACAGGCACCGAAAAAGGCCGCCGTCAGAGACCGGCCAATGGCCCCATATCGACGACTTCCGCCACGCGATGGATGCCCTGTTTGAGATTCTAAGCCTCAGAAATTTTCCGAAGGCGGACTTCTCAAAGATGTATACGGTGGGCTTTAGTCAAGGGGCTGCCTTCTCCTACGCTTTGGCCTTGCTGAATCCTGATCGCGTGAGGAGCCTTGCCGGCCTGTCGGGGTTTATGCCGGAGGGTGCCGAGGATTTGGCCAGGGATCACCCCCTGGCTGGAAAATCCGTATTCATTACTCACGGCACTGAGGATGATCTTGTTCCGGTAAAAATGGCTCGCCATGCTGTCGAATTGCTGGAAAAGGCTGGCGGCAAAGTGGACTATTGCGAAGAAAATGTGGGGCACAAACTGAGCGCCACCTGTTTTAGAGCAATGGAAAACTTCTTCTTGGCTTTATTCCGCAGTTAGGGGCAGTAACTCGATTCGGATATCGCGCAGCACCATAATCCCTCCTCATTAATCAAGTGACTGGATTTCTCCTAAAATATCTGCCACCACTTTCGGGACGGACGCCGCGACGGCGGGGGTGAGTCCATCGCCAAAATCGGAAATATTTTCCACACTGATAGCGTAGATGACAATGTCACTGGGCAGAGTCATCCCCATGCATCTGCCCATCTCTAACGCGGTAATCAAGTTGGTGTCGTGAGGTGAACTGCTATGTTGGGTAGGGCTGATGGCGCGCAAATCGTCCAAAGTCATCCGGTGAACAGAGCCAGCTGGATCACCGTTTGCCTGGATGGCATCAATCAGCAAAACTCGATCGTAGCCAATCATGGCTTCCATCAACGCCAGACCTCCAACGCTGACCTCAGCCACATCGATGTGTGTCCTAACTGGTAGGCTTGCACAGACTTTCTCTGCCACACGCACACCGACGCCATCATCGGTGAGAATAGGATTACCGAGACCAAGAACCAGGGTTTTCAACGAAACGACCTCAATTAGCAGCCGGTGAGCCACCGCAGACCTCTCACTATAGTTGTTAGCGCGCCAAAGTGGTGGGATGCTCGCCTGTTTGGGCGACAGTTGGACTGTCGCCCCATCGGTTTGGCGCGCCGGGTTATAGTGTAGGTGGTCTGCGGTCAACGGCCTCTGAAATCGGCATCTTCATCGCTCAATTGTGGATGTACTGGCTCAATCGCTTAATCTCATTTCCCTGCGAATCGCGGATGATGACCTCGAGCGGCATCTGTCCGGGCAGGGAGTGAGTGGCACAGGACATGCATGGATCGTAGTTACGGAAGGCCATCTCGATACGGTTCAGCAAGCCATCGCTGATCTGGGTGCCTTTAGTGATCAGCGATTGCGCAGCTTTTTTCACCGACATGGCGATGGGTGCATTATTGTTGGTAGTCCCCACAATCAGATTCACTTTAGTGAGGATGCCTTGCGAATCGGTCCAGTAGTGGTGGGTTAACGTCCCACGCGGTGCTTCTACACTCCCCACGCCTTCATCAGGCGTTGTGTCGACTACCTTGCGGACATCAGGGTCTGTGATTTCTGGATCCGTGATCAATTCCAGCATGCGCTCCGCTGCGTACAATAGCTCAATGAGGCGGGCCCAGTGTGTTGCCAGTCGATAGTGAACGGGCGCGTAACGTCCATTGATCTTTTTGCTCCCCAGAGTCTCGTAGAACTTCTCGAAGTATTCCTGAGCTTTCGGCGTGGCCATCCCGTCGGCAGCGTTCAATCTTGAAAGTGGAGTCGCACAGTACACGCCACTATCTTGGCCATCCACGAACCCTTTCCAGCCCACTTCCTTCAAGTAGGAAAACTTGAGGTACGACCAGGGTTCGACACGTTCCGCAACGTGTTGCATGTACTCACTGGGGGGATATTTGACGAACTCTTTGCCTTCAGGACCGACAACCCGGATTTTTCCATCATAGAAGTTCACCAGGTCGCTCTCATCCACGGTACCCATGTAATAGGTCCGGTGCGTAAAGGCGTCCGAAAGGATCAGATCCACATAGCCTTGATTGCCAAGCACGATATCCTCGAACGCCTGAAGGCTGAATAGAGCAAAATCAACGTTCTTATGAGCGATCTCCTCGATCTCCTGGCGCTCCTGCTCATTAATTGCCTTGCTCCATCCGCCTGGCAAACCAGCAACCGGATGAACTCCGCGACCGCCGACCATTTTAATGACGTGGTGGTTGCGAATGCGGGTATCGATGACCTGTTTGCCGATTTCAACACCTACCTTGTGAACAACTCCCAGTATATTTCGCTCGGCGGCTGGTGCGTCTGGCCCAACGATGAAATCTGGTGCTCCCAGCGCGTAGAAGTGTGTGGTGTGATCCGTCACATAGAAGGCCGAGTAGAACATCTCGCGTAGTTTTTTTGCAGCCGGGGAGGGTTCGGCATGGTAAAGCGAATCTAGTGCCTTGGTTGCTGCCATGTGATGCGCCTCGGGGCAAACGCCACAAATGCGATTCGTGATACGTGGCATTTCTTCCGCAGGACGACCGACACAAAACTGCTCAAAACCACGCAATTCCGGTATCTGCAAATATGCGTTTTCGACATCTCCCTCTTCATTGAGGAAGATTTCGATTTTGCCGTGGCCTTCGAGACGGGTTATTGGGTCAATGCTAATTCGTTTCATTGGGCTTCTCCTTTTTTCCCGTTGTTACCATTAAGACGCACCCGGCGGAGCATCGAATGGGCCATACTGAAGCGATAGAAGGTCCCTGCCGGGTCGACCAGTGTTTCCATTGCCTCATCGATCTTGCGTTTCAGCTCATGTTCATCCTCACCTGCTTTGCCTACATCCAGAACGGAGGCGATAGCTGCAAGCATTTTGGCACCCTGGTCTTCTACGCCATCCATTGGGCCGTAGCAACCCCGGCATGGCATACCGACCTGAGGGCAGAGCGCGCCGCAACCCGAGCGGGTGGCTGGCCCCACACAAACGATGCCCTGCTCCAACAGGCAAATCCCAGGTTCAGGAAGGAGGTCATAAGGGCGGTGGAAGCGAGCGATTTTTTTCACGTCTTTTTCCAGCACACATTCCTCGCAAACCGCCACTTTTCCAGCCCCGACGATGGATCCTGGAGGTGGTAATTCCGCGCCCTTCAGCAAGCCATTTACAACAACCTGTAATACGGCCCAAATCTGATGCGGTTCTGGAGGGCAGCCGGGGATGTAATAATCGACTGGAACGATTTGATCCAGTGACTTTACGGTGTGATAAAAAGATGGAAGCGTGAGTTCCCCTACGTCTACATCGGTGCTTTCCTGAGGAACCGTCCCTTCTGGATTGTCCAGGGATACGTTATCGAGATAGACAGTCCTCAGGGTTGCTTCCTTTGTGGTCAGGTTAGATAAAGCCGGGATGCAGCCCTCGTAAGCGCAGGATCCAAATGCGACCAGGACTTTGGACTTCTGGCGCAACAGGTGGGCCATCTCCTCGTTCTCGGAATTGCGGATAGCTCCGTTGAAGAGGCATAAGTCGATGTAGCCATCCGGATAATTGCGCACATCCTGGTATTTGAAGTCTGCGGCTACTGGCCAAAAGGCGATATCGAAAATGGAATCCACGTCCAGGATCTTGTCCCCGATGTTTAATACCGATATTTCACAGCCACCGCAGGAGGATGCCCAGTACATTCCAAATTTGGGTTTTCCATTGTCTGCCATGTTATACCTCCTCAGCCATGGTCAAGTCTTCGACGGGGGCGACGTGACCGTCTCCATTGCGTCCCAACACTGATTCTTGCCAGCGGAGCGGGCCCAGGGCGCGGACTTGCTGTGTAATTCGATCGATGGCCTCGGCCAGGACCTTCCCCTCAGAGGCGGAAGCCCAGACTAGCTGGACGCGCTCATCCTCGACTCCCCATTGGCGGAGCATCCGCTTGAGCAGGCTAAAACGGCGCAGGGTTTTGATGTTCTGCTCAACATAATGACACTCGCCCGGATGGCAACCCGCGATAATCACGCCATCAGCCCCTTCGCGCAGCGCTTTCAACACGAATTGAGGGTCAACCCGGCCGCTGCACATTACGCGAATAGCCCGCATATTGGGCGCATAATGCAGGCGAGCTGTGCCCGCCAAATCTGCGGCCCGGTAGGAGCACCAGTTGCACAGGAAACCCACAATTACAGGTTCGGATTGTTCACTCATATCATCATCTCCCATGATTATGCAGGTACCATATGTTTTTCGCGAACATCCCAGAGAATGCCCTCGATTTCAGACATGATCTGGTCGTTGGTGAAGTGCGCACCGCTGATGGCGGAGCTTGGGCAGGCGGCAACGCAGGTGCCGCATCCCTGACACAAAGCAGTGATCACCTCCGAAACCTTTTGGTCTTCGTTGAATACAATCGCATTGTATGGGCAGAGATCGTTGCAGATCCGGCAGCCGGAACACGCCTCAGCGTTGATGCTGGCCCGGATAGGTTCCATCATCACAGTTTTCTGGCTGATCAGACCCACGACCCGGGCTGCTGCAGCAGCACCTTGGGCCACAGAATCGGGAATGTCTTTGGGACCCTGGCAGGC
>DASQQR010000195.1:0-5967 GCA_035643335.1 Anaerolineales bacterium | reverse complement strand
CTTCTGCTTGGCTGACGGGTCAACATTGACGTCAAACAATTGATCTACATCCGCAACAATCGGCTGGCGGCAATTTGGACAATTTATGCGAGTCTTTGGCATCCGTTACTCCTAATCAACGTTAAATCTTTAATCCTCAGGTATCTTCTCAATAATTGGGGGGGTGGGTGTTTGTTGGAGCGGGCGGAGCCCACTCCAACAAACACCCACCCCTTCCTATTGAGAAGTTACATCCTCAGGCATTAATCGTCGTGGGCGTGTGCTCATGTCGATGAGTTCAGGATCATTTCAGTAGACGGGGGAATTGCGGATTCAAAATGAGCCTGCAAGCGTATAAGGTTTTGCACCAATTATTATTAGCGCGGTAGGGAAAAGCAGATACGGGCACCCTCTTGAGGCTTGGGATCCACCCAGATGCGTCCACCGTGGGCCTCGACTACCGCCCGCGCTAGAAACAGTCCTAAGCCCGCTCCCTTCGTCAATTTGCTGGCTTCCGCGGCCCGGTAAAATCGGTCAAACACGTGAGGGATATCACCGGGAGCGATGCCTGGACCCTGATCACTTACACATATAATAACATGTTCGGCATGTACCTGGCCGGTAATTGCGATCTGCCCGGCTTTCTTCGAATACTTGATGGCATTGGAAAGCAAGTTGGAGAGCACCTGTTCCAGGCGGGTCTCGTCACCCAGGATAACCGGGAAATCCTCGGGGAATTCCACGTTGATTGTGTGTTGATCTGTCTGAGTACGAAACCGGGCTGCCATCCGCTCGGCAATGACTTTCATCGAAATATCAGAGCGGCTCAGGGAAAGGGTGCCGGATTGTAAACGTGTCGCATCCAACAAGTTCTCTATCAGCTCTGTCAACCGGTCGGTTTCTTCTTCGATGACCGCCAGGCTGTCCTGTACGATATCGCGGTCCCAAGCCGCATCTTCACGGCGCAAGGTGCCTACGTAGCCTTTAATTAACGCCACCGGCGTTTTCAACTCGTGGCTGATCACTGAGATAAACGTGCTTTTTAATTCCTCGGCTTCTCGGAAGTGCGTGATGTCACGTACCGTAGCGATAATGTTAATCAACACACCATCCGAGGATAATAACGGCGCGTAGGTAATCCCGATCGGCAGCGGCGGTTTGTCTCTGCGCTTCAGGTCACCTTCGACGTAAAGGGTGGCGTGCGGGCTGAGTGGCCAGCTACCGGCCTCAGCTTGTTCCAAAGTCGGCCCATGCTCCACGTGCATCCACTGAATGACGGCTTCATGTGATTTTCCGACGATTTCCGACACGGGAGTGCCCCACAAGCGGGCAAAGGCGGGATTGCAGCGCTCTATGATGTGGTCAGACCTGAGGATGAGGATACCATCCGGAGCTGAGTCCAACAGCGTATCCATGCGTTGTTTTTCACGCCGGATTTGGGTGTACAGCTGAGCATTGCGAACGGCGATGGCCGCCTGATCGGCAAAGCTCTGCAGAAGAGCCTGATCATTGGACGAAAAACGACCCGCGTAATTCCGGAAAATAAATATCATGCCGATGACCTGATCACGCACGATCAGTGGCAAACCGACGCCCCCCAGCAGTCCCAAACTGGCCGACCGGGTGATTCGTTGGAGCAGCCGGTTGA
Organism: Anaerolineales bacterium; assembly: GCA_035643335.1. Classification (GTDB taxonomy): domain Bacteria; phylum Chloroflexota; class Anaerolineae; order Anaerolineales; family UBA4823; genus DASQQR01. Next base: position 4,340 of record DASQQR010000195.1, on the reverse strand, counting down.
TCTCAGGAAGCTCGAACTGGGCCGGGTCATTGGAATCGGGAATCTCGGCCAGAAGCGGATCCAGATAATTCAAAAACGCAGGGGGGATGCCGTGGGAAGCCGACACAGTCCATCCCCGATCTTCGTCCCTCAATGCGATCAAGCCTGCCTGCCCCGCCAACATCTCTGCCGAAATGCGCAGTATGCGCGCCAACAGCTTATCCAGGTTAAGTTCCTGGGTAATTGCTCTGCCAATTTCAAGCAAATAGTCCCGCTGGCGAACCCTAAAATCAGGCAGCATATTTAACAAAGATTTCGTGCTCCGCTAAGCTAATCGCCTCTTCCAAGATCATTAAACCATCATCGACTTCGTTGCGTGAAATACTGAGGGGCGGGCAGATGCGAATCGTGCTCTTGCCGCAGCCTAGCGTCAGCAATCCGCGTTCAAATGCCAGGTTCAGGATCCGATCGCGCAAATCAACTGCTGGAGTCTTAGATTCCCGATCTTTGACAAACTCAGCCCCGATCATCAGGCCAATGCCGCGCACATCCCCAATGCTGGGATGGCGGGCCTTGATCTCCTCCAGAGCATCCAGCGCATATTCGCCAACTTCAGCCGCATTTTGCATGTACTGGTTCTCAATCAAGTCAATCGTGGCCAGAGCAGAGGCGCAGGCGATCGGATTTCCACCATAGGTATTGCCGTGAGAGCCATATGGCCAGGTGACCACGCTTTTCCGGGCGATAATTGCCCCCAGTGGTATGCCTGAGGCAATACCTTTCCCAACGCAAACGATATCCGGCTCGACACCAAAGTGCTCGATTGCCCACCATTTACCCGTCCGGCCCATGCCCGATTGGACTTCGTCGACGATCAACAGGATATCATACCGGTCGCATAAATCTCGCAGAGCTGGGAAGAACCCAGGCGGAGGAACGATATAGCCACCTTCCCCTTGAATCGGTTCTACCAGGATCCCGGCCACATCATTGGCGGGTAAGACCTTTCCCAAGATCTGTTCTTCAATATAGCGCACCACCGTCTGCCCACCATCCTCGCCTGGGAGAGAGTTTAGCACCGGACGGTACGGATTCGGGTAAGGGACGTGAACCACACCTCCCATCAGCGGATAAAAACCTTCATGATAGACCGGTTTGCTGGCAGTAAAGGTAAGCGCCCCCAAAGTACGGCCGTGAAACGCGCCTAAAAATCCGATGAACTGGCTGCTTTCGTTATTATAACGAGCCAATTTGATCGCCGCTTCCACGCTCTCCGTGCCTGAGTTTGTCATAAATGACATAGCATCTTCTTTAAATGGCGCAATGAGATCAAGTTTTTCACCCAAATTGACCCAAGATTCATGATAGAAGTCGGAAGAGATATGGATGAATTTCTCCGATTGATCCTGAATGGCTTTCACGACCTTGGGGTGACTGTGGCCTGTAGAAACTACTGCTATGCCCGCGGCAAAGTCCAAAAAGCGGTTACCATCCACATCCCAGACCTCGCTCCCTTTTCCATGATCCATGACGAAAGGAAAGCCGCGTGGATAAGATGGGGAAATGACTGTGTGATCCCGTTCGATAAGCGCCTTAGCCCTTGGCCCGGGCAATTTCATTGCTGGCATAGACTTTTCTCCAAGAAAAATGATAGTGAGGCTTGCTCAAACCTGCCAGAAATTATATCACCGCCCCCGTTCCCCTAAGTTCTGTAGCATTTTGCTTGCACTTTTGTAGATCGAAATCATCCGGGCTGAGGTTCTCCCGAGAGTAAGTCTACAAAAGTTGTTAACAGTTTCAGACTCACCGATTCTGGCACACGCCAGCGTCTGTAATCAAACGGGGTATAATCTAGCCTCGTGACTATCGCCCCCTTCAAATTTGAACTTCAGGCTCGCCAGGCCCGGGCTCGAGCTGGCATCTTCCACACCCCACATGGCCCAATTCTGACACCGGTTTTCGCGCCGGTCGGGACCCAGGGGACGGTGAAAGCCGTCACGCCGGCTCAATTATCCGAACTCGGCGCCAGCCTCATCCTGGCCAATACCTATCATCTCTACCTTCGCCCAGGTGATGAACTGGTGGCAGAATTGGGCGGATTACATGCTTTCATGAACTGGTCCGCACCGATCTTGACTGATTCCGGTGGATTCCAGGTATTCTCATTGGCAGAGAATCGCGAGGTCAATGATGAAGGGGTGACGTTCAAAAGCCATGTCGATGGCTCCGTTCACTTCTTCACCCCTGAAAAAGCCATGGCTATTCAGGAAAACTTGGGCGCAGACATCATCATGGCTTTTGACGAATGCGCACAACCCTATGAGCGTCAATACAACGAGAGCGCAGTTAAGCGCACCCACTCCTGGGCGGAACGCTGCTGGCGCGCCAAAACTCGAGATGACCAGGCCCTGTTCGGCATCGTACAGGGAGGCGTGTTTCCCGATCTACGAACTCAGTCCGCTCACTATATCGCTGGACTGGATTTTCAAGGCAACGCCATCGGAGGCTTATCCGTTGGCGAAACCAAAGAAGAAATGCATGCCATGCTGGAAATTGTAGATCCAATTCTGCCGGACGACAAACCGCGATATCTGATGGGCGTCGGCACGCCTGCAGATATGATCAACGGCGTCATGCGAGGTATTGACATTTTCGACTGCGTGTTGCCCACCCGCCTGGCTCGCCACAACGCCGCACTGACGCGCACAGAGCGCCTGAATATGGCTAATGCGGCTTATAGCGATGACCCGGGACCCCTGGATGAATCCTGCGAGTGTTACACTTGCCGGAACTTCTCCCGCGCCTATCTGCGACATCTGGTCGTCGCTAAAGAAATGCTCTCCGCAACCCTGCTCTCCATCCATAATCTCCATACGCTCATCCAGCTGGCTGATGATATCCGCCAGGCAATACTGGAAGCCCGCTTTGACGATTTTGCAGCCCAATTCTTCGAAAATCCAACTGAGGAATGACTTTGACCGTTATTCAGTCCATTATCCTTGGCATCGTCCAGGGTATCACCGAGTTTTTACCTATCTCAAGTTCCGGGCATCTGGTTCTAACACCTTTCCTGTTCGGTTGGAAAATTCCGGCGAACCAGGCTTTCGCCTTCGACGTTCTGGTGCAAGTGGCAACCCTGGTGGCGGTGTTTACCTACTTTTGGCAAGATCTTATCGCCATCTTCTGGGCAACGTTGAGAGGCATCCTCGAGAAACGTCCCTTCTCGACCCCGGAAGCGCGCCTGGGATGGTACCTGATCCTTGCAACCATTCCAGCGGCGACGATTGGCGTGATCATTCGAGTTGCTGTAGAAAATGCATTTGAGAGCCCTTATGCCGTGGCGATATTTCTGCTCGTGACCGCGGTTCTGCTATTGATTGCCGAGCGGGTGGGGCGGCATAACCGCCCGATGGAATCGCTGAACTGGCGAGATGCATTAACGATGGGCTTCTTTCAGATTCTGGCGCTCTTCCCAGGCATTTCCAGATCTGGCGCTACAATTACTGGTGGCATGATTCAAAACCTTGAGCGGCCCACCGCGGCGCGGTTCTCCTTCATGATGTCGATACCCGTGATGTTAGCCGCTGGCCTGCTGGCGACCGTGGATATGATGAGGATCCCTCACGTGGCTTCGTTCTTACCATCCTTCATTCCTGGCTTTATAACCTCGGCCGTCGTTGGATATCTGGCCATTCACTGGCTATTGTCTTTCTTGAACCGCCATCCGTTGCACGTCTTTGCCATTTATTGCGCCATCCTGGGGTTAATCTCGCTTGCCCTGGTGATTTTTTAGCCAGCGATCCCCTTCTTCATGATGAGGTTTGTTCCGTCGAAAAGCGTGCCATTCACCTTGGTGGCGATATTGCTGCTACTTCCGGCTTGTCTGGCGGCTCCGACAAGCACGCCTTTGCCCACCTTGCAGCCCATTGATGTGGCCATAACCCCGTCCCTGGTGCCCGTACAAGAAGCGCTACACACCTGCGCGCTGGCGCAACCGGAGATAGCCCTACTACTCACGGAAACAACCGCCCCATTCCTGCCAGTTCAAAGCGCCGATCTCTCTCTGTGGTTCGGACCACCACCTGATACCGCGGGTTTCGCTGCTCGCCTCTCGGATGAGCAGATCCTGGTCGTTGTAAATCCGGCTAACCCGATTTCGAAGTTAACCGCACACGCGCTTCGCAGCATATTTAATGGAGAGAACGAACGGTGGGATGAATTGGGAGGCGAAAAGCAGCCGGTCCAGGTCTGGGTCTATCCGGAAGGCGATGAAATCAGCCAGGTCTTCCAAGAAGAGATCCTGGCGGGCAGACCGTTCTCGTCTCTAGGTCGCCTGGCGCCTGATCCGTCCGCTATGCTGG
>DASQQR010000194.1:0-3678 GCA_035643335.1 Anaerolineales bacterium | reverse complement strand
AAATGCAAGTTTTCCAGGGCGATCCACAAGGAGGCGCTGGTCATCAAAGTCAAAATGCTGACCTCCATGCCCTGTAACCCCCAATTATTTAGCGGGCTGTAAAAGGCGGTCAGGATGACTGCCAGGATGGCCACAATTGAGCTTCCAGAAAGCCGCTCGGCGATCTTCTTTACAAAGAAGAGGTTGGCAATTAAGAAAATCGCGCCGCTGATTTGGATGAACAGGCTCATTTTGGATGCGGGGATTGGGAACAGGTGAAATAGGGACATAAATATCACCCACAGAGGGTTGGTATAGCCCTCAACTCTTTCCCCAGCCGGATTCCAGACCAGCCCGTAACCATGAGCGAGATTCCTGGCGTAGCGCATGGAGATCATGGCGTCGTCAAATAACACGAAATAACGTTCGCTGCCGACTACAAAGCTGGTGCGGTAGATATAAACAGCGGCATAAAAAGCGTATGCCAAGATTACCAATGCAAAGACGATATCGCTCTTTTTCGTGATGCGCATATTTCGTAGAGCGGATTATATCAGAGACCCTGGAGAGTACAGAGCATGACCATAGATTTAGAATGCCTCCTGATTTCACCCGAGGTAACCATCCGTGAGGCCATGGCGGTGATAGAAAGCGCCCCTCACCGGGTCGGATTGTCAGGTATCGCCGTTGTGGTCGATGAGAATCGTCACCTGCTGGGAGTTGTCACTGACGGGGATATCCGTTCAGCGATCTTACACGGGACCGGCCTGGATTCGCCTGTGACCACCATCATGACCACTGATCCAATTGCGGTTACCAATCATGGTGCACCAAAGCAGATGTATGATACCGTTATGGAGCTGCTCAAAGGTAGTACCCGCATGTTGGACCGGGGAGCCGGTAAGGTTGTCGTGGTGGACAATGAAAAGCGGGTGGTGGATGTGGTTTCTTTCTTCAATCTATGGCAACAGGCGGACATTCGCAGCAAGAAGGTGGCCGTTTTGGGCCTGGGGTTTGTTGGTCTGACCCTGGCAGTTGTCCTGGCGGATGCTGGCTTTCAGGTAACGGGTATCGAAAATCGGGGAGAAGTTGTCGAGTCCTTGCGCCAGGGTGTCCCTCATTTTTATGAGGCGGGGCTTGCCAACCAGCTACGCACCCATCTCGACCGGCAACTAAAGATTGAGTCGAGCCTGGCGAATAACGAGTGTGATATATATATCATCTCCGTGGGTACCCCGATTGGTGAAGACCATCATCCTGTCCTGAACCATGTAGAAACCGCGTGCCGCGCTATTGGCAGGGTGCTAAAACCCGGTGACACGATCATGCTGCGCTCTACTGTGTCGGTGGGCACGACACGCACCTACTGCCTGCCATGGCTCCAGGAGGAATCGGGATTGAGGGGTGGCAAAGATTTCTCCCTGGTCTTTGCGCCAGAACGGACAATCGCCGGTAAAGCGCTCAAGGAGCTACGCACCCTTCCCCAAATTATCGGCTCTATGGACCCTCAAGGAGCGGAAATCGCGGCCTCTTTCTACCGGGAGATCACTCCGATCATTGTGATGTTGGACTCGCTTGAGGCGGCCGAGATGGTGAAGCTGGTCAACAACGCTTTTCGCGATACGGTTTTCTCTTTTTCCAACGAAATCGCTTTGGTGTGCGAGCGATATGGCCTGGATGTGTTCAAGATTATCGACGCGGCGAATGAAGGATACCCGCGCGATCCTGTCCCAATGCCCAGTCCCGGGGTTGGTGGGGTTTGCCTGAAAAAGGATCCATATTTGTTGAAGTCGACTGCTTTGGCAGGAGGAATTGAACCCTCGATAATCGGTCGCAGCCGGGTCGTCAACGAATATATGCCCTATCATGTTTTTCAGAAATTTCTGCGCTTTCTCGAAACGAAGGGACGCGAGCCGGCCGGTAGCAAGGTATTTGTCGTCGGTTTCGCTTTCAAGGGTTGGCCGGAGACTTCCGACATGCGCGATTCCAGTACGCTTGAGCTGGTGAGGTATCTGCGGCAAGCTGCCGTGAGGATCTTTGGATATGATCCGGTGATTACCTCACAGGCTCTGTCAGGTATTCCGGGCGTGGAGCCCTGTTCTCTGGTAGATGGGTTTAAAGACGCTGAATGTGTTTTTGTGATGAACAACCATCCCTCCTATGAGGATTGGAATTTGCATGCGTACCTGGCCAGTATGAACATGCCGGGCCTGTTTGTGGACGGCTGGAGCATCTTCCGCAGTGACGATATCGCTCGGGTGGCTGGCATCAGTTATAGCTCATTAAGCCAGAATTCGGGGTGGCCCGAGTCCGCCGAAGCCGAACGCATTGAGCCTAAGTCTGTTCCGGGTATTTGATGTCTATATCCTCTAACCCGGAGCCCAGCACGCGGGAAACGCCGCACGTGTTCGCGGTGATCCTGGCCGGTGGTGCTGGCACCCGACTGTGGCCTTTGAGCCGGAGGGCATTTCCAAAGCAGTTTCTGGCGCTGGGCGGCGGTGGACATACGCTGCTGCAGGATACGTTCCGCCGCGCAAAAGCGCTGGTGGGTACGCCGGATAACGTAGTGGTTATGGGACAAAAGCGTCATGCGGCCCTGCTCCAGCAGCAACTACCTGGGTTGCCCCCTGAGAATATCATCCTGGAGCCTACGGGCTGCAATACGGCTGCCAGCATTGGGTTGGCGGCCCTGGCCCTCCAGCAACGAAGTTCTGAAGAGATCATGGTGATCCTACCCGCCGATCACCTTTTTGAGGATGAGATGCCGTGGTTAGAGGCCGTGCGGGTGGCGGTTGCTTTCGCTGGGGAGACCGACTGGTTAGTCGCTATTGGTATTCCCCCTGAAGGACCCTCGTCCAGCTACGGTTACCTGCGCCTGGGTGAGAAAGTGGGGCATAAAAATGGCCTGCCGGTCCACGAGGTCAGCAGGTTCGTAGAAAAACCCGATTCCGATCTTGCCGAAAAACTCTACACATCTGGTGATTACCTCTGGAACACCGGTACTTTCTCCTGGAGGATGACCGTTTTTCTCCAGGCTCTCAAGCAGCATATGCCAAAACTTCATCAAGGTCTGCTGGAAATTGCTGAACGTCCCGAAAGACTCAGGGAGATCTACTCTAATTTTGAGAGCGTGTCAGTCGATTACGGTGTGATGGAGAAATCGTCTCATGTGGCTGCTGTGCAGGGTTCCTTTAAGCGACTAGACTTGGGCTCATTGCCCATGCTTTCTGAGGTTTGGGGGGGCGATTCGCATGGAAATGCCGTCGTGGGCACCCTGGTCGATATGGATAGCCAGAATAACATCATTTATTCCGATGAAGGATTGGTTGGCTTGATCGGAATCGAGGATATGGTTGTCATACGGCAAGGAGAGGTGCTCCTGGTCTGTCCCAAAGAGCGGGCACATGAAGTTAAAGAATTGGTTGCTGTATTGGGAAAACAGGGGTTGGAGCGGTACGAATGAGCTTCGGATGCGTCCTGCTCTTTGATTGGGATGGCACTTTGATCAACTCACTGGATATAAAAGTGCGCAACGCAGGCCTGTTGTTTGCCGAAACCTTTGATCTGGATCCTGCCGGGGTGGAAGCCGCATATCGCCGGCACTCTGGCATTCCCAGGCAGCAGCTCTTTGATGCTATCTGCGTTGACAATGGGCTGTCGCCCCTGACCGGTGAGATTTTTATGCCGCTCAGTGAGCGG
>DASQQR010000193.1:0-5916 GCA_035643335.1 Anaerolineales bacterium | reverse complement strand
CAGCAAGTTTGTTTGGGCAACCTCTCGCAGATGAGCATCCAGAGCGAGCTGGAACTTGCTGACCTGCTCCGGATACTGCTCCTTCACATTGTGCCGTTCACCAGGATCACTCTTCAAGTCATATACCTCGGCTTGGTCAGGGGAATCCGCATTCCAGATGTATTTATAGTCTGGTGTCCGCAACGCAACCATATGAGAGTTGTCCCGCCACCGCTCGCAGATCGCCTCCCTTTCTCGATACTCACCTTCACGTCCTGTCCATAGTGGTACCAGGCTGGTACCCAGAACCCCCTCGGGAAGAGTGCAATCACATAGATCCAGGACTGTTGGCATCAGGTCCAATGTTGAAACCTGACGGAAAACCGTTTTGGGTTTGACGACGCCGGGAAGGCGAATGATGAAGGGTACCTTTAGGATTTCATCGTGCAAATTAACTTCTACATGGCCCCAATGCCGCCGCTCAAGGAACTCCTCGCCATGATCGGATAGAAGCATAAAAATGGTGTTATCGAGGATTCCAAACTTTTGTAACGAAATCAGTAACTGACCGACCTGGTGATCCGCGTAGCTGACAGCGAATTCATAGAGGCGGATGAAGTAGTTTATCCTGGCCTGGCTAAGATGCCTCCCGCGCCAATTCAGATTGTAGAAGTCGGCTTGATCCCGCCACGCTTGAGCGAGGTCAATTGGGTGCACGAGGCGCTGCTCCAGATGATAAGGCCAGTGGACATCCATATAGTGAATCCAGGCGAAAAAAGGCTGATCGGCTTTGCCAATCCAATCATAGACTTTCTCATTCACGTTTGCACCCGATGGGTAAGGTTGAGGTGGCTTCAGCATTTTTCCAAGCAAGTGGAATCCATAATGAATCCAAGGATTCCTCAGCAGAAATTGGCCGCCCCTGACCTGGGAGACGAGCGGGGGAGTGACGTCCGGTTCAATATCAAAAAAGTCATCGAATCCGCGGTCATAGCCATAGGTCTTGCTTAGCCAAGGATTCGATGAGAATCCAGCCGTCCTGTAGCCATTCGAGGCCAAGCGTTCGATCGGAGATGGTCGCTCTGGTGATAAATTACCGAGGCAGCCGCCATACATGGATGCATAGGTCGAAGTCAGCAAAACTGGAAAGGCCGCCTGGGTCCAGGAGCCGCCGGTAATTGCCTGATCGAATCGAATCCCCTGCGAAGCTAATCGGTCCATGTTGGGCGTGAGCGAAGTCGGGTGACCATAACAACCGAGACGATCGGCACGTAACGCGTCAATTGTAAGAAGAACAATATTCGGTTTTTTCATTTAGGTTTTGAATGCACTCATCTGAGGCTCAGGTTTTCAGTAAATCCCAGGTACACAAACATCTGATCAGAACGAGCTCGATATCCAATCCCAGGTTCTTCTAAGTCCATGCGCTAAACTTACCGTGGATTTCCAATTGAATTCTCGCTGAGCTAGGCCAGTATCTAAAACGATGCGTGGAGAATCGAATGCGCGAGCCGGGTAATAATTTACGATGGCCGGCTTTCCAACAGTTTCCTCCACACAACAAATGAGCTGATTGAGTGAGATCTCTTCGCCACCGCCGATATTGAAAACGCGGTTTTGGAGGGATTCCTTCAGCGAACCGGCAAGAAAAGCATCAACAAGATCGGAGATGTAAAAGAAATCGCGAGTGGCGCTGCCATCTCCCCATAGGCTGATCGGCATATTATGGCCGATTCGATGCAAGAAAACCGCTACTGCGCCCTGCTTCGCAAGGGGATTCTGCCGCGGACCATAGGGCACAGACGGGCGCAAGACCAGGTAGTCAAGACCATAGAGCTGATTAAACATATGAAGATATTTTTCGAAAGCAAGTTTCGTGATTCCATACGCAGTAATTGGATTGGTGGCATGTGATTCATCTATGGGTAGCGTCCGTGCTGGTCCGTATACTGTACCTCCAGAGGACACAAAAACCAGCCGACGAATGTCGGCATGTCTACAGGCCTCCAGCAAGTGAATAGATGGGACCAAATTCGTATACACATCGGCCACAGGATCCTGGTTCGAGACCTCATGTATGGTAGTCCACGCGAGATGAAATACAACCTCGACGCCGATAAGGCTTTCCCTCAATAAATAATCCTGATGTAAATCGCCCCGAATGAATTTCACCTGGGGAGGAATGGTTCCGAAGCGCCGGCCATACAAGTCGAGAACGATGACCTCCCATCCAAGGGCACAGAGTCTGTCTACAAGATGGGATCCGATAAAGCCATTTCCGCCGATCACAAGCGCTCTCATACTACTGCCTGCGCTCCGATGGCGTCGACTTTTCCCCATCTCTCAATGTAAATGTCGGTTAATTTCCGTGCATAATCGTTGATGTCCGGTAGAGGAATCTCTCTTCTAAGTCGGTGTCTCCAATCCGGATCGCTTATTACACGTTGAAGCACTTCCTGAAGAGCGCGCTGGTCCCCCATCGGGAAGATGAATCCGTTTACACCATCTTGGACAACTTCTGTTACCCCAGCTATATTGCTCGCGATAACAGGAGTCTGGGTCTGCAGAGCATCCAAGAGGATGAGAGGACTATTCTCGTGCCAAAGAGACGGCAACACAAAAAAATCGGATCCGGCGAATGCGCTCGGAATTTCTTCTGGTGCGATCCTGCCACCGAAGACAATTCGGGGATTGGTAGACATCTTCTTTTGAAGATCTTGGTAATAATCTTCATGGCCATCAGGTATACCGTAAAGTGTCAATGTTGCGCCATTTGGGGATTTAAGCTGGTTAAACGCCTCAATGAGTATATGTGCCCCCTTATAGGGCTGAAGTCGACCAATAAATAGAAATCGAATCCGGTCTTGCGGAATATTTCTAACGCTCTCCTTGAGAGATCTTTCCTGCATCCCAAATGGAAGGTATTCGATTTGGTGAGCGGCAAATCCGTTTTCGAGGAACATCCTGGCCGTATACTTCGTTGGTACTAACACCAGGTCAATCATCTCTTTCAAGGGAGCGAGGAGTTCGAGCCGCCTCTCCATGACCGCAACCTGATTTAAGTAAGGCTCAATTATCCTCAACGGATGGATAAGCTGGTGATTCTCCCGGTTGTGCGCCCATCGGACGAGTGTTTCTTCCGGAATGCGCTCGAGCACCCTCGAGGCCATACGGCCTAAACTGCGATGCGCTACGAAACACGCGGAGCAGGATTTAACTGACTCCCCCGTCTCACAAGGACTTCCATCCCAGCGAATGAAGGTGCCTCGTCGACAAACGGGGATGAAATCTGTAGCGATATGAATGACCGGTATGCTGAGCTTCTTGGCGGATTCGATTACGGCCAGGGATGTAACGTAAAAATTCATGATAATGAATAGATCCGGTCTCTCGGCCTCCAGAATGGCTTCAAACGTGGTGCCCATCTGGGAATCATAAGCCAAATCGAACGCCTCTTTTGGCCGGCTGGCAAAGGGGACTCTGACCCGGTGGATCATTACCTTACCGAGCTCTTCTGGAGTCACTCGAATGTCCCCACCGGTGCCATCTTCCGTCGTATCGACAGCAATTACTCCGACTTCAACCCCAAGCTGCCTTAGCGCACCCTGAAGCCGATCCGCATATACATCCACACCTCCCACGAACGGTGGAACAAACCTTTGAGTACAAAGGGTGACTTTCATGTCTATATCAGGCATTTGAGAATACGAAGTCTGGGGAATGTTTCAAAGTGTGACGGGCGTGCACAGCCTTTGCCAGAGCGCCTCGCAGTCCATCCTGATGGCCGGATCAATATCAGGTGGATTGTCTCGCCGGACAGATGAAGAAAATATCCCCTCCAGCATACTGGTTTCAAGCCCCATACCCAAAAATTCGCATACAGAGGCAAAACCTTCCGCGGGATTTGCTACAACTTTCTCATACTGTACGAGCCTTACGCGGTTATCTCCGGATAGTCCTAAGTCGAAGTAAAGCCTATTATAGAAGAGCCAGTAAAGAGCAGCTCCAGACTCGGGGCTTAATGAGGGTCTCCATCTTGAGCTAATAAGTGATTTCGTTTCGTTCGGAGGAGGAGCAAAGGAGAATTCCGCGAAATCGTTGAAAATCCAGGATCGCACATGCCCAATTCTGTTTTCAAGACCAAACTTTTTAATTGAGGAGTTGATGACGTCATCATAGTGCCTGAAGCAAAATAGAATCTTCGCGCTTGGGTAGAAAGATAAAAAATCATTCGCCTGAGAGGTGTTCAGGATCGGCTTGAATATCACGATTGGGGCAGATGTGGCCCGGATCAACATATCAATGGAGCCCAGGTCTTTTAAGCGCCAGTTATCAAAGGCTTCTGGATGGTTTTCGTTGAAATACTCCACCTTCCACGATTTACCCAACTGCTTCAGAAGCATGGAGGTTCCGGAACGACCACACCCAACAATGAACACGGGTGTCGAGGTGCGCGAAGGATTATGCCATCGTCTTCTCAATTCTTTGCGTACTTCGATATCTGTTACTTTTAGTTTACCGACAATAGTCTGAAAATTGGCCATTAAATCTCCCAGAGACTGCTTCAAAGGAGGAATGCCTTGATCCAGGACCTTAGCGGGGGCTTCATTTTGGCATCGAATGACTATCGTTTCTAGAATTATGGGGCCGTAGTAAAGAATACACCCGTGTATTTCACGCCTGCAGTTTCTTGTTGCGGATATCGCCCGTAAAGTTCGATCTTGTAATAGCTATAGCCTTTTTCCAATCGAGTTTCCACAAGAGGAGTCTGCGCCCAGGCACTTTTGGCACCCTGCGGGGTGGTGGTTACAAATGGTGTCCAGACTTCCGTCCAGGGACCGTCTGCTGAATCACCACCATAAATCGTCACTTTGGCCTCCTCGATCCAGAGGACGATCCACCAAATCTGAAACTGAAGCAATTTATGAGAGGGGTCTGAAGCCACCACTTGATAAAGGGAAGCGTTAGCGCCACCCACACCTGGTCCCCCGCCCATGCCCTGGCCGAAGGCCCACCGGGCAGATGTCCCAGTATGCTCATCAGGGGACGGATTATGCGCCTTCAGGCTTGTGCTCCAGGCGCCGGCGTCGGTTTTCTGCGACCAACCATCCAGGCTCGACCTTGTTGGGTCACCCGGTTTACGAAACCACGGGTTGTAAATCAGGTTTTCTCCCAGTTCCTTTGAGGAAATCGTCGCCCCTAGTGTTGGAACAATCTGGGAGGCCGACTTAATCACCCCTTGGTTATCTTTTGGTGGGGTCCGAGTATTTCTCGCCCGCAAGGGTTCGCTGGTTGGCGTGTCAGCGTCTTCGATGACCAGTGAGGCTATTACTTCGTCAGTGCTGGCGATGTCACTTGCGCGAGTCGGCGTACTTTCCAAAACCAGCCTTGGAGCTTCTGTGGTATTCTGCTGGTCGATCGCTATTGCGGTGAGCGTTTTCGAAACAGCAGTCTGAATTTCCCTTTCAGTTACACTTGATAGACAGCCCACCAATAAAGAAAGGGAAAGCACCAGAGGGAGGAAGAAACGACTGATAGACAACTTGGTCATGCGGACACTTGCCTGCTCCTAGTTTGGATAGAATTTCTTAAATAAGAATTTTGTACCAGTTATTTCAAATTGAATTATCAGCAAACCCGGACCAATGCTGCTAGCGTTTTCTTACCAGCAACCAGGCGATGCTCCCCGCGATCATTAGCAGAACAGGCATGACTGCAGACCAAACTCCGGCCGCCGGAGAGCGGGCATCTTCAATTTCCTTGGGTAACAGGTCATTCTGGGCCACGACTGCCGTGGGCGCTGGAGCAACTGTCGTCGAAGTTTGATTGCGGCTGAACGGCTCACCTGCGCTTGGCGTCAGGGTATAAATTGGCGTTGGTAGCGCTGGCAAGGGCGATGTATCAGACAGGAAACCGTACATAGTGAAAAGTCTCATC
>DASQQR010000192.1:0-8545 GCA_035643335.1 Anaerolineales bacterium | reverse complement strand
TTCGGAATGAGCAAGAACACATTCCAGGCTATCAGGCCGATTAAAATAATCCACCAGATGGGTGAAATTTTGGGTTTTTTGGGGGTCTCAGATTCGTTGTCCATTTTGTCATCTCCCAACTCAGATCATTCGTAAAAACCTATGGGTTGCCTTCTTTCAGCAGGATGAGGCCTCTTTTCCATCGAGAGGCTGTGCCTGGGCCTGACTTTTGTGATGCGAATAAGGCTCAGACCACAGCAAATATTCATCCGAAGCGTAGTCAAAGAGAGGCTCTTTTACCGCGGTAAACTCGTGCGCCAGCAAGTCATCAAAACGAGACAAATCGCTTAGATTGCAGTTCAGGTATATAGAATAAGGTGTTGCACTATCGATAAACCTTATTGGAACCAGCTTAACCTGGCGAGGTTGATGTCTAACTTTTATGGCCACATGAGTCACGCTTTTCCTGGCAGGATCGACGATCACACAAATTGAGCGCCCACAGAAGTCTCCATTGCAGAAGACTGGCGTATTGACCGGGATGTCCATCATCAATGTTCCTTGTACGCTTTTATGTTAACCCGACCAACGCCTTTTAGTCTTTACAAAGGACATAAAAAAACCTTAACCCCTTCTTATCACCCGGGTCTCCGCAGCATAATTCGGCTTATAATTGATTCGTATCTGCTCAGCCTGCATTTGAATGGGACGCGGATACTTCGACATCTCAGTACAGGCGAGCGCGGACGGACGCGGAAGAATTGAACATGAGCAATTGCAGCCCAGCGAAGCCGAAGGGCCTGTCCCACGATAGAGCCAGATAAAACTGCAAAAGATCCGCGTTTCTCCGCATTTATCCGCGTCCTATAGAACTGGCCTGAGTAGTAGCCAATTATTATGACAATCTTATGGACCTTCATCATTGGGCTGCTCGTTGGTGCTCCTGGCAGCATGCTGGGCATCGGAGGCGGCGTGCTGCTCATTCCCTTGCTCAGCGGAGTTATGGGCCTGCCGATCAAGACCGCTATCGGTGCCAGCATCATCAGCGTGATCGCCACCTCGACCGCTGCCGGGGCGGTTTACGTAGGCCGGGGCCTGTCACACAGCCGCCTGGCGATGGTCCTGGAGGTAGCCACCACGCTGGGAGCCATGACTGGGGGCATCACGGCAGTTCTCATCAGCCCGCAAGCCCTGTCGGGTATCTTCGCCCTGGTACTGTTATACGTGGCCATCGCCATGCGCCCCATTCCTCTTGGAAAAGTGGAAGCTACCCCGACCAAATTGCTGGAAACCAGCTACGTCGATCCGCTTAGCGGGCAACCGGTGCGCTACGGCGTCAGGAATCTGCCCTCCGGCCTGGGCGCCAGCTTTCTGGCCGGCAATATTTCGGGCCTGTTAGGCATCGGCGGCGGAGTCGTTAAGGTTCCGGTGATGAACCTGATCATGGGTATGCCTTTGCGGGCCGCGATTGCTACTAGCAATTTCATGATCGGAATCACGGCGGCTACCAGCGCAGTTATTTATTACCAGCATGGCTATATCGATCCCAGCGTGGCCATCCCCACTGCCCTGGGGGTGCTGGCTGGGGCCCAGGCGGGTTCACGCCTGGGCGGCCGCCTGCGCAGCAACTCGCTGAAACAAATCTTCCGTGGGCTGTTGGTTGTATTCGCCATTTTGATGTTGTACAAAGCGGTGACAAGATGAGTAAAGGTATGGATTCAAAGCTGGCCGACGAGGCCAAATCCGGGGAAGAACCAGAGGTTCTGGAAAATCAGGAAGAAGCAGAGGCGATTAAAAACATCGAGACTGAGGAGCGGCCCGGTATCGTGGCCCAAATCTCCCACGGCCGCGTGCACGTGGTACGGGACCTCAATGACCTGGTGACCAAGATCTTCACCGCGCCGGTAGAGCTCCAGGAGCAGGCGTTGAGACAGCGGGCGCTGGAGCATGTCGTCCACCGGTTATTGATGGTAGGCCTGGTAACCAGCGCGGCTCTGATGCTTACGGGGCTTGGTCTGGACCTTTTTCTGCATCGAGACGTCCCCACTGCGGTGCCGGATGTCCGGGAGGTCTTCCGGAGAGTGGCCGTCCTGCGGCCATCTGGGTTTTTAGCCCTGGGGTTGCTGGCCCTGATTGCCACACCGATCCTGCGCGTGGCCACTTCGGTGGTTATCTTTATTTTTGAGCGGGACTGGCGGTATACGTTCATCACCTTCCTGGTCTTAATGATCGTTGTAACCAGTGTGATATTGGGGAGCGGGTAACCGGATTCAGGAAATTGGAGGTAAAGCGATGGCAAAGGGCACGTGGCTTCAAAAAGAGATTGGGGTGCTTTACGAAATCATCTGGGAGATCAATAGCCGACTCAGCCGGCAGGAAATCCTGGAAGTCATGCTGGAACGGTTGGTTAGTGAACTGGAGTACAAAGCTGCGACCATTCGGCTGCTGGATCAGGAAAAACAAGAACTGAGTCTTATGGCGGCCTATGGTCTCAGCCAGGAGTATCTCACCAAGGGGCCGGTAGACGTGGCGAAAAGCGGTATCGACCAGCGCGTATTGGCCGGAGAACAAATAGCCCTGAAGAGTGTAAGCGAGTTAGCCGGCTTTCAATATACCGAGGCGGCCCAGCGCGAAGGGTTGGTCAGCATGTTGGCAACTCCGCTGAGGGTGTCCGAGAGGCTCATTGGTGTGCTGCACCTGTACACCGGCGAAACACATCGCTTTTCCGAGGAAGAAAAAGGGTTCATCAACGCGGTAGCCAATTTGGGTTCGCAGGCCATCCAGCATTCTCACCTGTTAAATGCCTTCCGAAGCATCGCTCACCAGGTCAACTCTAGCCTGGAGCTGAAAGAGGTGCTGACCACTCTTCTGGTGGAAATGGTCAAGGAACTGAACGTAAAGGGGGGGTCAATCCGCTTGCTGGGACAGCGCCGCGAGACCCTGCACCTGGCAGCAGCCTGTGGTTTAAGTGAGACGTACCTGCAGAAAGGCGTCGTAAAAGTAGCCCAGAGTCCGATTGACCAGCTCGTACTCGAGAAGGGCGAGCCGGTGACAATCGCCGACCTGGTAGAAACGGCCAGCCTGCAATATCCCGAGGAAGCCAGTCGTGAAGGAATTCGTTCGTTGCTCGTTCTGCCACTGCAGGTGAGGGAAACGAAAGTGGGCGTTCTGCGGCTATATTCAGGCCAGGTGCGGCGTTTCAGCGAGGAAGAGACCGCCTTCGCCAGGGCGGTTGCGGACATCGGGGCAGTCGCCATTGAGAACGCTAAGCTGCACGAGGCCCTCAAGCAGCGCCTGGAGGAACTAAAAGAGGAAGCCGACGGGTGGTATCGATTCCTGGCGTTTGGATGAAGCCAGGGCATTCTCATGCCCGGCATTGTTATCACTGGCGTCCCCGTAGCCTGCCCCGCCGCATAGGGATGCGGCTGCCACAACCTATTGTGTAGAAAGGGCATCCCTATGCCCGGTGGGGGTGGAGGGCGAGTACGGCTGCAGGTGGACCCGGTCAGTTCGCCGCATGGGGATGCGGGGCATAAGAATGCCTTGGCTACAGGTTTGGAGGCGGGGCGAGAAGCTGTGAAGATGACCACTGCCGACGCACTCAGGCACGAATAACTCTTCAACAACCCAAAAAACCCATGCCTCCCACACGAGAAAAGGTATAGGCCAGGAAGATTCCCACACTGATCAACGCGACAAGGGTTAAACCTACCAACATCCACTTGCCACCATCGAAATCATCCGAATGCAAGCGGTCCGCTCGCCCTTGCCACAGCGTCGTTCCCCCGATGAAGAGAACGACACACAGGAGGATGGCAAGAAGAATATACTGGGGCGTGCAGAATATGGTCATTTTGGATTACGCCCAAAAGACCGGAAGGTGGCGACTATAAACGCCAATTAAACTTGCTCCTTTACCTGGTGACCCATACTAAACTATCTTAGCCTTTAGATTGAGGTCCCGTCTCTAACAAAGGCTTATCAAAACATTATCCCCACCTTAAACGTGTAATTAGAGATGAGCCTGCCGGCGAGCGGCGCTCGCCGGCAGGCTCATCTATGAATTTTGCTTTCTAAGAGAAGGGCTCTAGCGGGACCCTCACTTGAGAAATCCCTTCAGGCTTACCCTTTGGAATCCAGATGGTAAATTGACTGCCTAACCCGGGAGCGCTGTCAACCTCGATCCAGCCGCCGTGGGCTATCACCAAGTCGCGAGCGATGCTCAGGCCCAAACCCAACCCCTGCTTAATGCGCCGCTTCTGAGAACCCCTGTAAAAAGGCTCAAAGATCTTTTCTTGATCTTCGCGGGAGATCCCCGGGCCCGTATCGCTCACCCTCACCCAAACCAAGTCCCGGCCCTCCTCTCCCGCCGCGATGGTGATCTCGCCCCCAGGAGGGGTGTATTTAATTGCATTGCTGGTCAGATTGCCAATCACCTGGGCCAGACGAACCGGGTCCGCTTCGATGACCGGTAATTCGGCAGGGATGGAGGCCATCCACGCCAGTCTTTTAGCGTAAGCCGCTTCCTGCCAGGGACGCAGCAGTTTGGGCAACCATTCGCCAAGCCCGATGGCCTGGCGATCCAATTCCAAGGTGCCCAGCACCTGCTCATGCAGATGGGAAAGATCGCCCAGCAAGCGCTGAAGCCTGGAGGTCTCCTCGTCCATCCCCTCCAGCAGCTCTTGCAGCAACTGGGGGTCTTGCCTGGCGCCGCGCAACAAAGCCTGTATGGCGCTGTGGACCGCACCTAAGGGCCGTCCAATCTCGTGTACCAGATTGGCCAACAGGTGGCGGCGGGCCTGTTCCAGATCATGCAGGCGCGAATCCAGAAACTTGAAGGCGCGCACCAGCGTCTGGATCTCATCCGGTCCAGCCTCAGGCAATAACCTCTGGCGATCCCCGCGGGCCAGGTCGTAGATCGCCTGAGCCACTTCTTGAAGGGGCCTACTGATGCTCACCGCCAAAACCGATCCCAGCACCGACCCCAGTAAGAGCACGACAAAGAGAACACCGGCGATCAGATAACGCAGATGGAGGAGTTCCTCGGGCAAGGCATCATAATGATACGAAATGCGGATAATGCCAACCAATTGCTGGTTGTCATTGTAAACGGGGGTCAAAACGTCCAAAATCCTGCCGTGGAAGACCGGGCTGTAGACGGTCTGCTGGACCGTCTGGCCATTTTGCGCCGCCTCCAAACCAGGCACATCGATGATTTGATTCAGCCTGTTTTGGTCGGCCGGATCACTTGAACCGAGGAGGCGTCCATCCGGCGCAATGAACATCACCCTAGTTGCCAGTCGTGGCTGCAGGTGCTTCAAAATCCTTTCGGCGTAGCTTGGGTCCTCCCACAAGTTCACCTGGTCGCGAGTCACCTCGGCCAACAGGCCTGCCACGCCAGCCAGATCGTCCTGCAATTGGGGAAATATGTATTGCGTCTCCAATACATAGACTAAGGTGACCCCCAGAAGGGGGACGATGAGAACGAGAGGCAGGATATGGCTGAGGATGAGACGATTACGGATCGATCGGAGCATCAATTCCCCTGAGGCTCGAGCTTATAACCCACCCCATGTACCGTGACGATGCGCTTGGGATTATCCGGATCGTCCTCGATCTTTTTCCGCAACCAGCGGATATGCACGTAAACCACCTGCGGCTCCCCAATGAATTCCGCCCCCCAGACAGTGGTGAGCAAATCATCCACTGAGACAACGCTGTTTGGCTGCAAAGCCAGCGCGTGCAGCAAATCAAATTCGCGTGGCCGCAGGTCAACCGGCTGGCCTCCGACGGTGACCGTATGGGCGCCCGGGTCGAGCACGAGATCGCCGACGATCAGTGGCGAGTCATCTTGTTCAACGATTTCCTTGATCTCGGAGCGGCGCAAGACAGCTTTTACATGAGCCAGGAGCACGTCTACATCGAAAGGCTTGGAGACGTAATCATCGGCGCCCAGCTCTAAGCCCAAAACCTCGTCCAGATTGCGCCGGCGGGCGGTCAGAAATATCACCGGGATGCCCAAATTCTCTTTGAAATGGCGCAGGGCGTCTAAACCATCCATGCCGGGTAGCCCGATATCCAACAATACCAGATCCGGCTGGTCGAGGCGCGCCATGGAGAGCGCATCCTCTGCGTTGGCGGCGTTGCTGACCCGGTAGCCAGCCTGCTCAATATTGAAGGCCAGACTGCGCCGCATGAGGGCATCGTCATCTACCAAAAGGATATGTTTGGACATTTTCTTCTCTTCCAGATCCGCGGAGACCCCAGGGGTTTCCAAGATTTACCATTTATGCACAAAACCCAAGAGTGCATATTGCATATACTTTCTACCGGAAAATAACTTTCGAAAGCCCCTGGGGTCTTATAACTGACAGATAACAACAGTATACACTCATTGCATACCCATGCCAAGATAGCCAGATAGCGAAACAGCGCTACGGGCATTGTGAGATGCAAGCAACGGGCAGTGCCTCAAAGTCCACGATCTTATGCCACCGGTTCCTGGATTTCCTGCTCTTCCCGGGCTGGCTGGTCTTCGCCTGCTGCCAACAATTCCTCTTGCAAGCGCCGCGCCTCTCGCCAGCGCCGCCAGAGAATATAAAATCCAATCCCGCCGACGATCACCTGCCCGATGACGATATCCAAGCCTGTGCCGAAAATTGCGGTAATGGCACCGGGCAAGCCATCCCACAGACCGTGCAGAATTGCGACCGTTAAATAGGCCCCCAACACCTTGAGATTGAAGCGAAAGCGGTCAGGTTCACCTTCCCGAAACAGAACGCCGGCCAGGATGGCCGTCCAGGTACCATGACCCACCGGAGAGAGGATCCCCCGCAGCATGGTCACCGCCACCGTGGCCGAAAGACTGCCACCACTGCGCAGGAAGGCGCTGAAGGCATAGCCGTTGCTTTCCAGGGCCGCGAACCCCATGCCGGCGGCTGCACCCAAGATAATGCCGTCCAGCTCGGAATCGTGACGCAATTGGCGGGCAATCACCAGGATGCCCAGGATTTTGACGAATTCTTCGATGAGCCCGACCTCAAATGCCGTAGCAAAATCCAACCGGCGGATAAAAAGGGGTTCCAGCAACGAGGCGGCGATGACGCCCAAAAGGCCTCCATAAATGAAGCTTTTGGCGGTGGAAGCCAACGTCAAGCCGCTTAGATGCCTGTGCTGGTAGAAAAACGCCACATAAGTTACCGGTATCAGGAAATTTCCGACCATTACCACCGTCGGAAAGAGGTTTGGATTGCCGGTCATGATCAAGGCGAACAGACTGGCAATATAGAACAGCAAGCCGGTCAAAAAAACCCGCCACCAGGAGGTAGAGGACTTGCTGCCTGCTGGTATTTGCGCATCCTGTATTTGAGCCATATGTGCCCTCCAATTTTTGTGAATTATTGTACTATAGAGCCATCCACCGGCCCGAACTGATTTCCTGCAAAGTATGCAGATAGCTGATCACATCTTCTCGAGTGATCATTCCCACAATCTCTCCATCCTGCATAACCGGGAGTTGGTTAACCCCATCACGGGCCATTTCTTGCATGGCCGACCACAGCTCAGCATCCGGCTGGATCTTTCTCATCTCCTCCAAAGGGATAACAGCCTGAGCGGCGGTCTTCGCCGGCCATTGCCCTCGCGGGATCTCTTTTAGGCGGTGCAAAGTCAAGATGCCCAGTGTGCGTCCATCCTCCTCGACGATCAAACTGCGGCGCCCGCCGCCCAGGATATGTTCGTCCACCAGCTGTTCCAGGGTTGTATCTCCCGGCACGGTCGCATAGTTCCGGCTCATCGCGTCGGCGACCTTATGTCCGGCCAGCAGGTCTTCAACTTTGACCTGCTCGATCTGGCTTCCAGCGGCGTTCAATAAAAACCAGCCAATAAAAGCGATCCAGAGACCATCGATAATGTTCCCGGTAAAGGCCTGGTACACGCCGTAAATGATGAAGAGGAAGGCCACAACTCGACCAACATTGGCCGCAATCAGGGTAGCCCGGCGCATGTTATCGGTAATCTTCCAGATGAGCGACATCAAGACCCCGCCACCGTCCAAGGGATAACCTGGAATCAGGTTAAAAACGCCCAATGCCACGTTGATAAAGGCCAGATACTTTACCAGGCCCATCAGCGGAGAACCAGTCGCAAAAACAGGTGTAATCACGAAAAAGATGCCGCCCAACACAAAGCTGACCAGCGGACCGACAAATGAAATCACGAATTCAGATAAAGGATTGGCAGGTTCCTTCGTAATCCGCGAGACTCCCCCAAAAATAAAAAGCGTGATACTCTGTACCGGGATCTTATACCACACGGCCACCACGGAATGCCCCAGCTCATGCAGCAGGACGCTCACGAAAAGCATAATGGAGGTAGCCGCGCCCACAATCCAGTACAGGGCTAGCGACCAGTTCCTGAATTCAAGCGGGTAATAGCCAACCGCCAGCGCCCAGGTCAGGAGCGCAAAGATTAAGAACCAGGAATAATCCAGCGCAATGGGGATACCGAAAATCTTCCCTAATGAAATCGTTGATCCTCGCCTCATGTTGTACTCTCCTTTCTCGGA
>DASQQR010000191.1:0-12848 GCA_035643335.1 Anaerolineales bacterium | reverse complement strand
TTTTTAAGAATTAAACCCTATCTGCTTCACCCCACTTCCAAAGCATACTCGACGGCCTCTTCGAGAGACATAGCTGCCCCCACCTCCTGTTCGGCCGCCAGGACATGTGAATCCAGCTGCGCCTCGATGTTGTTTGCAATGCGCTCATAACGGGCCCGGTTATGCGGCGGAACAGGAGCGCCGATGGCTTGCCGCAGCGCCTTTGCCGCCCCCATAAGCCGGGCGCCTCGCTCCGGCTGGCGCCGCAAAGCGGCCACACCAGCAAACCCCTCCAAAGCTTCGATGATATCATTCCGGTGCATCAACTCTCTCAATATGTTCAGGCTTTTCAGATAATATTCTTCCGCCCTATCCGCATTTGCCTGATCAAGAACCGCGCTGCCTAGATTCCCAAATGCCGCTGCAATTCCCCTCCGGTCACCTATCTCCTCAAAGATGGTCAGGCCCTCGCTGTACAACCGTTCAGCCTTTTTGAACTCGCCAATTTCCTGTGCCACCAGTGCAAGATTGTTGGTCGAAACCGCCACTCCCCAGCGATCCCCTGTCTTTCTGCGCAGGGCAAGGCTTTCTTCGTGAAATTGATTTGCCTGGTCATATTGGCCCTGGGAGTAGGCCAAAACCCCAAGGCTGTTCAGCGCCTTGGACGCTCCAACCCAATCTTCGAGCGCCCTCCAGATTTCCAGACATTCCTCCAGGTAAGCGCGGGCGCTGGTGAAATCGCCCTGGCTGCGCGCCAGGATCCCAGCTCCGTTGAGCGCTCTGGCGCGCAATTCGGGTTTCTGCGAATCGGATCGCGATAAAGCCTTATCCAGCCAGTCGCGACCCTCGCTGAAATGGCCGTGCATCCACCAGTATCGCCACAAGGATCCCGAAAACTCTAGTGCTAGGTTTACGTCTGCCTGAGCCAATGCCCATTTCAAGGCAGCTCGAAAGTTGCTGTGTTCTGGCTTCAAGCGTTCCAGCCATTCCTTTTGTTCCGAACTACGCAAACCTGATCCCGAGGCAACCGCCAAGTCCAGAAAATATTGCCCGTGTCTCTTCCGCCGGGTTTCGGCCTCCTTGCTGGCGATTAATTTTTCCAATGCGTATTCCCGGATCGTTTCCAGCATCTCAAAGCGTGCTTTACCATTCAATTGCTGGCGTTGGAGCAGAAGGCTCTTGTTTACCAGAGAGGCAAGACCTCTCAGCAGGTTCTCATTCGTGACCTTTTTGGTTTTCCTGTTTTGGTTGCTGGTATCTTGCGCTGGATCTGCCGCAACCGCCTCGGCGGCTTGCAGGGTAAAACCGCTTATGAATACACCCAGTCTGGCAAGCAGCGTTTGCTCCCAATCTTCGAGCAATTCGAAGCTCCAGCGAATCGCTGCCCGCAGAGTGCGTTGCCGCGGCGGCAGATCAACCGGTCCTCCTCTCAGGATTTCCAGTTGGCTGCTGAGGCGGGCGAGCAGTTGGTCCGGCGCGATCAGTTTAATCCACGCGGCAGCCAGCTCAATGGCCAGCGGTAAGCCATCCAGCCGGAAACATATTTCCGCGATCGCTCGAAAATTGGTCGGGGATAAATCGAAATCCGGATTTACCGCTTGGGCGCGAGACGCAAACAGCGCTATGGATGCGATCCTCTTTGCTTCATCAATGGACATGGCTTTCGTCAGATCCGGCAGCGTTAAGGGTTGCAGCGGATATTGCTGCTCCCCCCTCACTTGAAGTGGAGCCCGGCTGGTGGCTAAAACCTTTAATCCTGGGCAAACCTGTAGCAAATCTACACTGATGGTGGCGGCCTGCAAGACGTGCTCGAAATTGTCCAAGACCAGGAGCATGCGCTTATCCTGGAAGTATTCCTCCAAAGCAGCCATTGCAGAACGCATGCCCGCCTCGGCGATGCCGAGCGTCTGGGTGATCGCCTGAGGCACAAAATTGAAGTCGCTGATCGGGGCTAGGGGCACAAAACAGACGCCCCCCTCAAAGAAATCCAACGAATGGGCGCCGACTTCGATACCCAGGCGAGTTTTGCCAATCCCTGGCGGGCCCGTGATCGTGATCAGGCGCGCGGCTGGCTGATATAGGAGCGCTTGTACTTCCGAAAAATCCTTTTCCCGGCCAAAAAGCGGTGTCAGCGGAGTTGGCAGGTTGATGGCAACACGCTCTCTTGTCCGCCAGGGTTTCGTGCTCACCTCCGGCGTGGATGGGGGAGCCGGGGCCTCCAAGGGCCCCGCCCTGGCGAAGTGGATGAATTGTTCGTGCTCCTTGTGGGGGATATTCAGGCTCTCCGCCAGGCGGGCGGCCATCGCCTTAGACGGTCGCCGCTCATCGCCTTCGAGCTTGCGAACCGTGATGACCGAACAGCCCGCGATTTGCGCCAGTTCCTTTTGGGTCAGGTCCAGCTCCCTGCGGCGCTGTCTGAGCCAACTTCCAAAGGAAATCCCGGACTCCATTTTTTGAATGGATCCTCCTTGCATATGATTAAATAACCAAGCTGACCCCGAATTCTGACCCATTGTATCATCATTTGTATCCCCGACTGTATCGCCCAATGATCTTACATTTCGCCGCTAATTGTGCCAAACTAACGTAAACATAAGCAAGCCCCGCCCGGCCCCACCGGCGCTATGTAGATGCGGCATCCCCATGCGGCATCCTGTAGAGCAGAAACCGGGCTGGCACACTAAAGGGGATTCAGGTGTGTCGGGGGCGGCACTTCCAAATGCCGCCCCCCATCGGCTTGCTCTCACAACGAAATATTGGTACTTTCGGAAGGAGCTTAAAATGGAGCACTGGATAAAATACGCTTATTTGGATGGGGAACACGAGCGCATGATGGGAGAGGCCGCCAAAAGCCGTCTGCTCCGCAAGTTAAAGGACGATCCCGAGGGCGACTCGCTCCCCTTCAAGAGAGGAAGGGGAACTACAATTGCGCGCAAGCTGCTATATGTCGCCTGGATTGTACTCTTACTTGCTCTCTGGCTCGTGAGCGTAGCGCAAGCTGCTGAAGGCGGTGGTGGAGGCCGCTATCTGGTCATGTGAGCCTGCCTGAAGGTGAGACCGAGCATGCCGCTATTTCTTGCCACAAATTCAGCGTCCATCTGCGTAAATCAGCGGTTGAATTACCCAGAGTGGCAATTGGCGAAAGTCCAGGAGATAGCAGAAAGCGCGTTTTTCTCGAATGGAGGCTACGCTTTAAGGAACCAGCGGCCACACCAGCGGCAGCACGACCAGCGTGACCAGCAGGATACATACCGTCAGAGGTAATCCCACTTTTATGAAATCGCTGAACCGGTATCCGCCCGGACCCATGATCAACACATTCGCCGGGTGAGCCACCGGGCTCAAAAAACTGGCCGAGGTCGCTAAGGCGATCGTAATCATCAGGGAGTAGGGGGAAATATGCAATGTTCCCGCCGTACTCAGCGCAATGGGTGCTAACAGCACCGCCACCGCCGCGTTCGGCATCACCTGGGTCGCCAGCGTCGCCAGAAGGTAAAGGCCGGCAATCACCGCTAGCGGGCCTAAGCGTCCCACCACGGAAACCACGCTATCCGCTATGAATCGGGCCGCGCCGCTGTGCTCCAGGGCGATTCCTAGCGGCAGCATGCCCGCGATCAGAAACACCGCCTTCCATTCGATGAAACGGTACGCCTCTTCCATCGTCAGGCAGCCCAATAGCACCATCATCACCGCTCCCGCCACCGCCGCAATCGAAATGGGCAGCCAGTTCAAGATCACCGGGATCAATACCGCCGCCATCACCAGCGCGGCCAGCGGCGCTTTATCCAGGCGCGCCGGCTCCTGGGCTGCTCCCGTAAGCACCAGGAAATCGGGATCGCTTCCCAGGACCTTCAATTGCTCCCGCGCCCCATATACCAGCAGCGCATCCCCAAAGCGCAGCTCCATGTCCCGTAGATTTGAACGGTACGACCTTCCGCCCCGCCAGATCGCCAGCACGCTCAAGCCATACTTTTCTCGAAAGTGAATCTGGCGCAGGGTCTTGCCCGCCAGGGTGGTATGCGGCGAGAGCACCACTTCGCTCAATCCAACCCGCTCCGTTTCCAACTTCCTCAGGTCTGGCTGGGTTTTGCGGTCGATCTCCAGGCTTTTCAGGCCACGCATCGTTTGCATCGCGTCGATCTTGCCTTTGACCAACAAAGTATCGTGGGCCTGCAATTTCTCCTCGGCCGCCGGCATCAGGTGCGTGCCGTCTTTGCGGATGATGCCCAGCACCGCCAGGCCGAAGACTTGCGCGATATGGCTTTCCTCCAGGGTTTTATCCACTAGGCTGGATTCCTCGGGGATGCTGACTGCCAGCAGGCGTTCGTGCAGGCTGGTGATCTTGGCCTTCTCCGGCTCCGAGACCAGAAAACCTGGTTCGCTCCTCAATGCCTCCATCTGGTGGTGCGGCGCCTGGACCAGCAGGAGATCCCCCGCCCGAAGCGCTATATTGTCGAACTCGGTCCGCAGAGGCACGCCGCCGCGCCACAGGGCCAATACGATCGCGCCATAGCGGCGGCGAAAGTCGATCTGTTGCAGTGTACTTCCCAGGATAGAAGCCCGCGGCGATAATCCCACTTCCGCTATGCCGATCTCCGCTGAGACCAAATTATCTGCTGGCAAAGATTGGGACTCGATAACCAGGTGCTCCCGCCCGCTCAATTCATCTAGCCGGTCCAGGCGCCCCGTGACCAGTAAACGGTCGTTGGGCTTCAAGACGAAACTCGGATCGGGCGACAGGTGCGTATGCTGATCGCGGATCACGCCGATCACGTTGAGGTTGAGCGCCGTGCCCAGCCTGCTTTGCCTCAGCGTCTTTCCGGCCAGCATCGAATCCTTTGGCAGCCGCGTGACGAACAGGCGCTCGCTTAGGTCGTAGAATTGCTTCGGATCGGTCTGCACGCCTCGCTTGAGCCCTTCCCCGGCCGGATCGCGTACCGGTAGCAGGTGGCGTCCCGCCAGGACCATGAAGATCACTCCTGTCAGCATCGCCGCCAGGCCCACTGGGGCAAAGTCGAACATCTGCAGGGGCGCCAAGCCCGCTTCGGCCAAAGCGTCGCTGATCAGGATGTTGGGCGGCGTGCCGATTAAGGTGGTCAACCCGCCCAGTAGCGCTCCGAAAGCCAGCGGCATCAGCAGTTTTGAAGGCACTCTGCCCGTCTGCCGGGCGATATCCATCACCACTGGCAGCAGCAGGGCCGCTACCCCCACATTGTTCATGAACGCCGACATCAGGCTGGCTGCCAGCATGATCACCACCATCAAGCGCACCTCGGTGTCGCCCGCCAGGCGTAGAATCTGGCTGCCCACCAGGCTGGCGATGCCGGTGCGCGCTAAACCGCCGCTCAGGATAAATACCGCCCAGACCGTCACCACCGCCGGATTGCTGAAGCCCGACAACGCCTCGCTCGGGGTCACCAGGCCCGAAAGCGCCAGGGTGACCAGCACCAGCAGCGCGATCACATCCATGCGGATGCGCTCCGAGACGATCAGAAGGATCGCGATTACCAGGATGGCGAGGGTGGCTGCGATTTGTGGGGTCAAAGCAGGCTCTCTGGAAGACTCCGGCTGGTCTATCTTGATTAACCATTATAGAATATTTTTTGTATCTTTTCAAAGAGAGAGGGATTGTGGGTTCAAAATGCGCCTGCAGCGCATTTTGAACCCACAACGTTTACGCCCGCGCCGGCCCAGGCCAAGACCACCGCTGCTTTGCAGCATCCCGCCCTGCATATCTTATCCGTCTAATCCGAGCGATCCGTGTTCTATACAAGCGGGTAGGGGTGGTAAAGGCCCTGGCAGGGCAAGCCGTCCGCCAGGTAAAAGGTCTTCACCTGGGGACGGAATACCAACGAGGCGATCGTGCCTGAACCGGGTTCGATCTCGGGATGGCGGCAGATGGAGTCCAGCCGGCCGCCGTGGCTGGACATGAGTGCCTGCGCCCAGGCCAGGTCGACCCGGCCGCATGCGGCCTCCAAATCCTGCCGGACACGGGCGTAGCGGGCCTGGGAGTTGCCTTGCAAACCAGGCGGCTCGCGTTCGATCCACTGGCCGTGCAAGTGAGGCGTCACGTAATGGTTGGTAGCAACCACGTATCCCCCTTCGGGCAGGACGACGCCCGGATGCGAGTGGCCAGCTTCGAAGACAGCCATTTCGCCAGCCGCGTCCACGAGGGCCAGCGTGCCGTCGCCGACATGGCGGGCGACGGCCAGGTAATCCAGGGCCGACCTGACGCTGTCGTGGTGCTCGAGGATCTCCATCATAAGCGCATAGCGGGGTAAGCCTTGGCCGATGTCGAGGCAGGCCACGTGGGTATCGGCCACCGCCAGCCCGGCCTCGTTCATGCCGGCGCTGAACACCCCGGGGCTGCCGGCGCTGGTCAGGTACTGATAGCGGTAGCCCTGGTGAGGACGGGCGCTGGCCAGGCACTGCAGCCGGCGGTGGTCGAGCCAGTAATCCCGGTTTTTGGCCAGGAGCGGCTCGTCGCCGACCGTCACCGGTCCCGCTGCGCTCCACACCGTGCAGCCCTGCCCTTCGGAAGACGAACCGCGTGCCCGGTCGGATAGATACGAAGCGATGGTGTATTTGAAGTAACGCTCCTCGGGCAGGCCCAAAGCCTCGCCCATACCCCGTAGCATTTCCAAGGTGGGACGAGCGGCTTCTTCCCACAGCTCCAATTGCTCGGCGATATAGCGTTTCGAATCGATGCCCACCTCTTCCAGGGCATCCAGCCGGTTTTCCATCGCAGCTGCCAGGAACGGCTGGAGCTCCGCCACTTGGCGCCCGTGCTGGACGCCCATGGCATAGTGGTCGCCGGCCAGATGAATTTGTTTAATCAACAGGGGTCTCCGCACTTGGGTTGAACGCCGCGCTTGGGGGCGAGAACTGCGCCTCGGCGCCGGACGTGGCGTTTTGCGCCAGCGGCTGGTCTTGATAAATCCAGCAGGCCGCTTTTTGCCCTCCCACCTGGAAAAAGGGAGGCCGTTCCTGTTCGCAGATGGGGCCAACCCGGGCAAAGCAGCGCGGGTGGAATGGACAGCCTGACGGGGGGTCGATGGGGCTGGGAACCCCGCCGGGCAAGATGAGGCGCTGGCGACGGGCAGCCTTGCTGACCCGCGGGATGGCCGCCAATAGAGCTTGCGTATAGGGATGCAGGGGGTTCTCGAACAGGTTGTCGGTCTCGCCTTCTTCGACGATGTGCCCCAAATACATCACTGCCACGCGGTCGCTGATGTAGTAGATGACGCTGAGATCGTGGGCGATGAATAGATAAGTCAGCTGGAATTCTTCCTGAAGCTCTTCGAGCAGGTTGATCACCTGGGCCTGAATGGAGACGTCCAGGGATGAGACCGGCTCGTCGGCCACGATGAAGCGCGGCCGCATGGCCAGGGCGCGGGCGATGCCAATGCGCTGGCGCTGCCCGCCGGAAAACTGGTGGGGGTACGATTCGATATGCCGCTCGCTCAACCCCACCCGGCGCAGCAGGTGCAGGCACTCGGCTTCGCGCTCCAGGGGATCATCAATCCCCCGGTTCCGCAGCGGCGTTCCCAGGATATCGCGGACCGTCTTGCGCGGGTTGAGGGAAGAATAGGGGTTCTGGAAGATGATTTGGGCGACGTGGTGGTAATTGACCGGCTGGAGCCTCGCCGTGCCAACGGCCGCCTCGAGCACTTCGTCGCCCTCCAGCGGGCGCCCCTGGTAAAATATCTGGCCGCGGGTGGGAGCGTGCAGGTGGGTCAGCACACGGCCTAGGGTGGTCTTACCGCAGCCGCTCTCCCCCACCAGGCCCAGGGTCTCGCCAGGCCAGATCACCAGGTCCACACCGTCCACGGCGCGCACCGTCTTGAGGCGGGCACCCGCCAGCAGGCGCGCCAGCAGGCCGGGACGGATGGCAAAGTGCTTGTAGATGCGGCGCGCCTCGATCAGCGGGGCGCTCCGGTCGCTTTCCTTCACGGGCTTCACGACTCGACTCCCACGCTGTCAAGCCAATCCCACTGGGCCTTGCGTTGGAACTGGTTGTGGAGCAGGCAGCGGCTGAGGTGGTCCGCCTCGACCGCCACCATGGGCACCGGGCCGTCCTCGCAAACCGCCTGGCGGTAGGCGCAGCGCGGGGCGAAGGCGCAGCCGGCCGGCAGGGTGGCCAGGTCCGGAACGTTGCCGGGGATGGGCTGCACGCGCAGCTGGCGCATGGAAATGCGCGGCCGGCAATCGAGCAGCCCTTGGGTGTAAGGGTGCTGCGGATTGTCGACCACCTGGTCCACCGTCCCCTGCTCCACAATGCGCCCCGCATACATCACGGCGATGCGGCTGCAGAACTCAGCCGCCAGGCCCAGGTCGTGGGTGACCAGCATGATGGCGGTGCCGTGCTCCTTGTTGATGTGGCGCATCAGGTCCAGGATTTGGGCCTGGATCGTGACGTCCAGGGCCGTGGTCGGCTCGTCGGCCAGCAGGAGGGCCGGACCGCACACTAGGCCGATGGCGATCAAGGCGCGCTGCTGCATGCCGCCGGAAAACTGGTGCGGGTAGGCCGCGTAGCGGTCCATGGGGGAGGGGATGCCGACCTCCTTCATCACGGCCAGGACGCGCTCTTTCTCGCCGTGACGGCGAGCGCGGTCCAGGGGCCAGGGTAGGCCAGGCCCAGGAACGATGTGGTGCAGGCGCAAGGATTCCCGGATCTGCTCGCCCACTGGGAAGGCCGGGTTCAGGGTCGAGAGCGGGTCCTGGAAGATCATGGCGATCTCCTTGCCGCGCACCGCCCGCATTTCGGAATCCGGCAGGGACCTCAAATCGCGACCGCGAAAGAGCACCCGCCCCCCGGCAATCCGCCCAGGCGGGCGCACTAGGCGCATAATGGAAAGCAAGGCCGTGCTTTTGCCACAGCCGGACTCGCCTACGATTCCCACGATCTCGCCTTCTGTCAGAGTGAGCTGCACACCATCCACAGCCCGTACCTCCCCGCGGCGGGCCGGAAAGACCGTGGTCAGGTTGCGCAGCTCCAACAGAACCCGATTACCCAATACCAGCCTCCTGTGCGATGTTCAAGCTTCGATCTTCAGGCGCGGATCGAGGATATCGCGCAGGCCCTCGCCAAACAAATTGATCGCCAGGACCAGCACCACGATCGCCAGCCCAGGGAAAGTAGACACCCACCAGGCGACCAGCATGTAATCGCGGCCCTCGGCCACCATCGATCCCCAGGCCGGGATGCGCGGTGGAATGCCCAACCCGAGAAAACTCAGGCTGGCTTCCATGATGATCATGTAGCCCATGCGCAGGGTGCCCAGGACGAAAACGGATTGAATGATGTTGGGCAGGATTTCACTGGTGATGATCGCCAGGTGACTCTGCCCGGTGGCGCGGGCGGCCTCCACGTATTCCTGGGTTTTCTCGGCCAGCATCTCACCGCGCACTAGGCGGAAAAACTCCACCCAACCCTTGAAGGTCAGCGCCAGGACCAGGTTGGCGAAGCCAGGCCCCAGGAAGGCCATCACGCCGATCGCGAAGATCAGGAACGGAAAAGCCAGCAGCAGGTCGGCAAAGCGCGAGATCAGGCTGTCGAAGCGACCCCGGAAATAGCCCGCCAGCGTGCCTGTCAGCAATCCGATGATGACCGAGATGCCCACCGAAAGTAAGCCCACCAGCAGAGATACGCGCGCGCCGTAGATTATGCGCGTCAGCAGGTCGCGGCCCTGCGAATCGGTGCCCAGGGGATAGCTCCAGCCGCCGCCTTCCTCCCAGGCAGGTGGATCCAGGCGCAGGCGCAGGTTACCGCGGGTGGGATCGTGGGCGGTTATCTGCGGGGCCAGGATGGCCGCCAGCAGGTAGACGACGATGACGATCCCGCTCAGCAGGGGCAGGGGATGCGCGCCCAGCTGCCTCACGAAATCCAAACTGTTGCGCCGCAGCAAGCGCAGGCGCAAGCGCCACAAATAGCGCTGGCGCTGGAACGGTGTGAGGGCTTCTGGGGCAATCTCCATGGCATGCTCCGCGGACTAAAGGCTGATCCTGGGGTTCAGATAAGTGTACAGCACGTCCACGATCAGGTTTGCCACCACGAAAGTGAGCGCGTACACCATCACCGAGCCCTGGATCAGGGGAAAATCCCGGTTGAAAATGGCGTCGACCACCATGCGCCCCAGCCCGGGCCAGCTGAAGACGGTCTCGATGATCATGTTGCCCCCCAGGAGTATGCCCACCTGCAGGCCGACCACGGTAACCGTCGAGATCAGGGCGTTGCGCAGGGCGTGTTTCAGCACCACGATGCTTTCCGGAGCGCCCTTGCTGCGTGCCAGGATCACGTAATCGGAGCGCAAGGTCTCGAGCATGCTGGAACGCAGCACGCGGGCCACCACGGCGGCCACCGGTGCCCCCAGGGTGATCGAGGGCAATACCAGGTGCCTCAGGCTGCTGGCCAGCGCGATGCGGTTACCGGTCAGCAGGCTGTCGATCACGAAGAAGCCGGTGATTTGCTGTAGGTGCGCATCGACGCCAATGCGCCCCTGCACGGGCAGCAAGTTCAACCGGACTGAAAAAAGCAGAATCAAGATGATCCCCAACCAGAAACCGGGCATGGAGATGCCGAGAAAGGCAGCTGCCATGCTCATCCGGTCGGCCAGCGAGTTCTGCCGGACGGCGGAGAGGATGCCCACGGGAAAGGCGATGACCAGGCTGATGAGCAGCGCGCCGGCAGCCAGCTCGATGGTGGCAGGCAGGCGCTCGGAGATCAGCGTAGTCACCGGCCGCTTGAGGATGTAGGAATAGCCCAGGTCGCCGCGCACGGCATCCCCCAGGAAAAGCCCAAGCTGCGCCAGCAGCGGTTCGTCCAGGTGAAACTCCTGGCGCAGCTGCTGCATCTCGCCCTCGGATACCGCGCCGCCCTGGCCCATCATGATGTCAACCGGGTCACCCGGGGTCAGGCGGATGAAGAAAAACACCACGATGGCCACACCGAACGTGAGGGGCAGGGCGGCCAGCAGGCGCTCAAGGATTTTGACGGCTTTCAAGATTGGTTACTCTCTACAAATTAAGGCATCTTTCCGGCAGGGAGTGAGCAGGGTGGTTGCCGCTGGCCCTGCTCACTTTTACCCTCACACTTTCATTGCCCCAGGCACACGTCGTGCATGTTTTCGCGGCTGTCGGAGGCCGGCTCCCAGTTCTGCACGCGGGAGGAAGAGGCTTCAGCCTCTTCGGGCAGGATCAGGAACACAGCTGGGGCTTCGTCGTAGACCAGCTGCTGGGCTTCGTCGTAGATCGTCTGGCGTTCGCCTACATCGGCGGTGGTCTCGCCCAGCTTGATCAGCTCATTCACGCGAGCGTTATTATAGCCCGAGAAGTTGCCGCGGCCGTAGGGCGAGCCCTCCTCGAAACCGTGCCACTTGGCTTCGAAGTGACCGACCGGGTCGAAGGCTGAATCGCCCCAGTCATCCAGGTAGGCCTGGCGCTCGCCGGCCAGCAGCTGCGGCTGGATCACGCTGTATTCCCAGAAGCGCACGTTGGCATCGATGCCGATCTCGCGGAACATTCCGGCCACCGCCTCCGCCAGGGGACGCCAATCTTCAAGCGTATCCATGGTGAAGGACAAGGGCTGTCCGTTCTTATCCAGGATACCGTCGCCGTTGGTATCGCTCCAACCGGCCTCGCTGAGCAGCGCCAGGGACTGCTCGGGGTCGTAGGCGTAGGGCTCCAGGCTTTTGTTGACGAAGTTATTGTACGGCGAGAGCGGCCCGGGCAGTGCCACGGCGCGGCCGCCGTAGATTTCCTCGATGATGAGATCCTTGTCCACGGCGTAATTCATCGCCTGGCGGACGCGCACGTCGTCGAAGGGCGCCTGGTTGACGTTCATCTCCATCCACTTCGGCTGGGTTCCCGGCGCGGTTTTGACCTGGATGCCGGGTGTTTGCATCAGGGTGTCGATTAGCTCCGCCGGCACGGACTGGATAATGTCCACTTCCCCGGCCAGCAGGGCGGCCACGCGGGTGGACGCCTCCGGGATAGCGCGGAAGATGACGTCGGAAACGCAGGCCGACCCTACCGGTGCCAGGTCGGGTGCGCCGCCATAATAATCATCAAAGCGCTCCATGACCACCTCGTCCAGGCCGGTCGAGGCCGAGACGAATTTGAACGGACCGGTGCCGATCGGGTTTTCTATAAAGCCCTGGGTGCCGACCTCTTCCAGGTAGTGCTGCGGGACGATCTGCTGGTGGACCAGCAGCTGCATGGCCGGTGGCCAGGGACCGCTGAAGTGCATCACGACCGTGTCGTCCCCGGTCTTTTCAATCGATTCTAGCGGGGCGATCAAGCCCTTTCGTGGAGAGGTATGCGCTTCGGGATACTCGATGGCGTTCTCCTGGATGATGCGGTTGAAGGTGTAGACCACGTCGTCGGCGGTCATATCGGTGCCGTCGTGGAATTTGACCCCCGGGCGCAGCTTGACCTCCAGGGTTTTCTCATCCAGCCAGTTCATGCTTTCTGCGATTTCCATGTGAACGCCGCTGGTGGTATCCCGCGTAACCAGGCCGTCGAACATATTCCGGAGGACGGTCTCGGTTTCACGGCTGCGGTGGTCGGCCGGATCCAGGGAGACGGGCGGTTGCGCCAGCGCCACGATCAGGGTCTGCCGCCCGGGTTCGGCGGTGGGCGTAACCAGCTTCTCGACCTCCTCCTTTTCGGTGACCACGACGGTTTCCTTAACGATCACCGTCTCTTTGACGACTGTTTCCTGGCTGACAGGCTCCGGGGTGGCCCCGGCGCAGCCCGCCAAGATCAAAACCAGGGGCAAAAGCGAGCTTAGTAGTAAGGAAAGTTTTCTTTTGTTCACGTTGCTCCTCCTGACTCGTTCAATCGATTAATGCTGCCGTTCTGCAAATACA
>DASQQR010000190.1:0-4557 GCA_035643335.1 Anaerolineales bacterium | reverse complement strand
GTATGCCACCAAAGCCTGGCAAGTGCTGACCCATATCGCCGGCCAACCCGGACGGCAGAATCTGCATCCGCTTTTGGTTGTCCGTCCGGAAGTTAAGAGCGTGCTCGTGGTGATGATCACCGGAGATCGTGGGCTCGCCGGTGCCTATACCACCAACCTGGTGCGTTTCGTGCTCAATGAGTTCAATCAGTATCCGGTCCCGGTACGTTACGTGACCGTGGGCCGCAAGGGACGGGACCTGATGATTCGCCGGAGAAAGGAGATCATCGCTGAGTTCAGCAACTTACCGGCCGCGCCCTCTTTTGCAGATGTCTCGGCTATCGGCCGGGTAGTTGTAGATGAATTCCTGGAAGGACGCAGCGATGAGGTTTATCTGGTCTACACCGATTTCATCAGCATGGTACACCAGGTGCCCGCTATGAAAAAACTGCTTCCACTGGAGGTCGGCGAGCAGGGCGACGGCCGGGTCCAAGAGTACGCCGCGGCTGAAAGGGGAACCGTTGCGGCTTACATTTACGAACCCGGCCAGCTGGAAATCCTGGATGAGATTGTGCCTCGCTTCACCGCTTTGCAGGTTTTCCAGGCAATCCTGGAATCGCTGGCCAGCGAGCACGCCGCCCGGATGGTGGCGATGAAAAATGCCACGGACAATGCCACGGACCTGGCCTCTGCCTTGCAGTTGGAATACAACAAGGCCCGGCAGCAAAGCATTACCAATGAAATGCTGGATATTGCCGGGGGTGCCGAAGCACTGGCGCGCTAACGATTTTGGCCCTTCCGGTTTCAGCGGGATAAGACCAGGGTTTGTGGGGTGTGGGGGTGCGAAGCACCCCCACACCCCACAAACCCGACCCTTTTCCCGTTAGAAACGGGAGAGCCCAATTTTATTGACTGGAGGTTAGAGAAGAATGGCTGAAGTAACCGGCCGCGTAGTTCAAGTATTGGGTGGTGTTGTGGACGTTGAATTTCCGCCCGAGAATCTTCCTGAGATTTACGATGCAGTCGAAATACCCCGCGATGGGGATACACCCCTGGTGCTTGAGGTTGAAAAGCACATGGGAGATAATTGGGTCCGCTGCGTTGCCATGGATTCGACCGATGGGCTTCAGCGTGGCCGCCCGGCGCATGCTACCGGAGCCCCGATCAAGGTCCCCGTAGGACCGCAGACCTTGGGTCGTGTTTTTGATGTTTTGGGAAACCCGATCGATAACAAAGGGCCGGTGAAATCCGACCTTTACTACCCAATTCATCGCTCGGCGCCTCCCTTTGATGAACAAGCTACCAGCGTGGAAGTGTTCGAGACCGGTGTAAAGGTCATCGACCTGATTGCTCCCTTCACCCGGGGTGGCAAGACTGGTATCTTCGGCGGAGCCGGGGTAGGAAAGACCGTCATCATCATGGAGCTGATCCGCTCGATCGCCACGGTTCACCAGGGCAACTCGGTGTTCGCCGGGGTGGGCGAACGGACCCGCGAAGGAACGCAGCTCTACCGTGAGATGCTCGAGTCAGGGGTTATCAAAGATACCGTAATGGTATTCGGGCAGATGAACGAGCCCTCGGGCGCCCGCCTGCGGGTGGCGCTCTCGGCTTTGTGCATGGCCGAGTATTTCCGTGATGAGGGCCGCGATGTGCTGCTGTTCATCGACAATATCTTCCGCTTCAGCATGTCCGGTTCGGAGGTTTCGGCATTGTTGGGCCGCATGCCCTCCGCGGTGGGTTACCAACCCACGTTGGCGACGGAGATGGGCAACCTGCAAGAACGAATCACCTCGACTCGCCATGGCTCGATTACCTCGATGCAGGCCATTTACGTGCCGGCGGACGATTACTCCGATCCTGCGCCGGTGGCCACCTTTACCCACCTGGATGCCACCATCGCCCTGGAGCGCTCGATCTCGGAGAAGGGCATCTACCCGGCCGTTGACCCGCTCGCATCTACCTCCCGCATCCTGGATCCCAACGTCGTGGGTGAGGAGCACTACCAGACCGCCCGCGAGGTGCAGCAGGTGCTGCAGCGTTACAAAGACTTGCAGGACATTATCGCTATCCTGGGCGTCGATGAGCTCAGCGAAGATGATAAACTGATCGTTGCCCGTGCCCGCAAGATCGAACGCTTCTTCTCCCAGCCATTCTTCGTCGCCGAGCAGTTTACCGGTCGAGAAGGCAGGTACGTTAGCCTGCGGGAAACCGTGCGCGGTTTCCGCGAGATCCTGGACGGGAAGCACGATGACCTTCCCGAGCAGGCCTTTATGATGGTTGGACCGATTGAGGAGGCTGAGGAGCAGGCCGAACGTATGGCATCCGAAGGATAAGAGATCAGTGGGCTGCGCGGGCCCAAACGAGGGATAACTCTATGCCAATTCGTTGCGAAATCGTATCTCAGGATCGCATGGTCTGGGAAGGGGATGCGGATATCGTGGTCGTACCTGGCGCGGACGGCGAGATGGGCGTTCTTCCACACCACGCGCCGCTCTTATCCACCTTGAAGTTTGGCATTCTTAAGGTCAGATCCCAGGGGCAGGAAAGGGTTTTCACGGTAGCAGGAGGTGTGATCGAGGTCCAACCCGATTTAATTACCGTCCTGGCGGATAGCGCGGAGAGTGTTGAAGAAATCGATGTCGCCCGCGCCCAGGCCGCCAGAGAACGCGCCGAGCGTTTGCTCGAAGAGGGCCCGCCTCCGGACAGCGATGAATACCTGCGCATGGAGGCCGCTTTACGCCGCTCGCAGCTGCGCCTGGAGGCCGTCAGGCGATTCCGAGGCCAAAGAAGCCGCCCGCCTGGAATGGGGGAAGGGGAATCCGAGTAAGCCATGCCGATGTTTTCAAGGGACCTGGGCATCGATCTGGGGACTCTCTACACGCGTATCGCTGTGGGGACCCATGTCGTGCTCCAAGAACCTACCGTCGCTGCCATTGCTGTGGATGAGGAGAAGATCGTCGAGGTGGGCGAAGAGGCGCACAATATGCTGGGTCGAGTGCCCGAGTCAATTGAGGTCACCCGCCCGTTGCGCAACGGTGTCATTGCTGATTACGAAGTCACCGAAAAGCTGCTCGAATATTTTATTAAGAAGGTAAGCGGGTCGGTGCGCTTTTTTCGACCCCGCGTCATGATTACAGTGCCCAATGGGGTGACCAGCGTGGAGAGCCGGGCGGTGCATGAAGCCTCGCTCCAGGCTGGCACGCGCGACGCGTTTTTGATCCAGCAGCCGCTGGCGGCCGCCCTGGGCATCGATTTGCCCATTGGAACGCCTTCGGGCAATATGATCCTGTGCCTGGGCGCCGGCACGACTCAGGCCGCTGTTCTGGCCATGTACGGTATCGTGGCGGCGGAAACCCAGCGGGTCGGAGGTATGTATTTAGACGACGCCATTGTCGCTTATGTGCGTAAGAAATATGGCTTGATCGTGGGGGCGACGACCGCCGAACAGGTCAAGATCAAGATCGGGGCAGCGGTGCCGCAGGAGGAAGAACAATCCATCGAGATACAGGGGCAGGATCAAGTGACGGGATTGCCGCGCCCTCTGGCGCTGACCAGCGACGAGATCGTGGAGGCGCTCGAGGAGCCCCTGCAGGATTTCGTCGAAACTGCCCGGCGTGTTCTGGAGAAAACGCCTCCGGAGTTGGTCTCGGATATCATCGACCGGGGCGTGGCCCTGTGCGGTGGCGGTGCCTTGTTGCGGGGTATCGATAAATTGATGACCAAAGAATTGGGCGTGCCCGCCTATTTGGTGGATAACCCGCTCACCTGCGTCGCCGAGGGTGCCTCCATTGCCCTGGATCCCAATATGTATCCCAAAGTGAAACGCAATCTGCCGGTGAGCTGAGCTTCAGATTTCAGCGGGATAAGACCAGGGTTTGGTGGGTTGTGGGCGTGCGGAGCACGCCCACAACCCACCAAACCCGGCCTTTTTCCCAGTAGAAACGGGAAAGCCATTACAGGTAATAGGTCATCCGCTGCAGGTGAACCGAGGGATCGATGTACTGCACGCGAACGTCATAGGGTGCCATCAGGCTGATGGGAGCATAATTCAGGATCGCCTTGATCCCGGCCTTTACCAGCTCATCGGCAACCTGCTGCGCGTTCTGGGCCGGAACGGCGATCATGGCAATTTTAATCCCCGCCTGGCGGATGCCTTCGACCATTGTGGCGCTATCCTGGATGATGAAATCCCCTTCTTGCGTGCCAATCTTGTCAGGGTCGTTGTCAAAGATCATGGTTACCCGAAAACCCCGGTTGGCAAAGCCCTGGTAATGCGCCACGGCATTACCGATGTCACCGGCCCCGACGACCGCTACATCCCATACCCGGTCAACTTTAAGGATTTTTTGGATTTGATGAATCAGGTAGTCGATCGTGTAGCCGGTACCCTGCTTGCCGAACTCTCCAAATTGGGACAGGTCTTTGCGGATTTGGGCAGCCGATATCCCCAGGCGCTCGCCCAATTCCTGGGATGAGGTGATCTGCCGGGCTTCGTCGCTCATGGTCTGCAGCGCCCTCAGATAGAGAGGTAGCCGGCCTACGATGATGTCAGGGATGGTCTTTTCTTCCGTTGTTTTT
>DASQQR010000189.1:0-2973 GCA_035643335.1 Anaerolineales bacterium | reverse complement strand
CATCTATGGCGGGCAGATATCCATCATCATCGGCCTGACTGCCATGCTGGTCGAGCTGCTCATTGGAGTCACCATTGGGGCTCTGGCTGGCTATTTCGGCGGCAAACTGGATAGCCTCCTGATGCGTCTCACGGAAGCGGTGCTGGTCATCCCGCAGATCTTCTTACTGCTGGTGATGGCCAAGTATTTCGCCCAAGACATCCCCAACATCCAAATGCTTGGCCGCACTTTCAGCGGCAGCGTTCTGGTCATTATTTTTGTCATCGGTATAACCAGCTGGCCTTATCTCGCCCGCATCGTCCGGGCGCAGTTCCTCTCAATAAAAGAAAACGATTTTATTCTGGCTGCACGGGCGACCGGCACATCCACGCGGGATATTATTTTCCGCCACATCCTGCCCAACAGCATCGCTCCCATCATTGTGGCTGCCACGCTCAGCGTCGCCTCAGCCATCACGCTAGAGGCTTATATCAGCTTTCTGGGGCTCGGGGTGCGCCCCCCCACCGCTACCTGGGGCAATATGCTGGAAGGCGCATACAACTATGTCGAATCTGCCTGGTGGTTATGGTTCTTCCCCGGCGTTCTGATCGCCCTGACAGTGCTGAGCATCAACTTCCTGGGCGACGGGCTGCGCGATGCTCTTGACCCCCACAGCCGTGCAATATAGCCGGGAGAATAAGATGGCGGACAATATCCTCGAAGTCAACGGCCTGTACACTCGATTTCACATCGCCGAAGGCACCGTCTACGCCGTTAACGGCGTATCCTTCCAACTCGAGCATGGCAAAACCCTCGGCGTGGTAGGCGAGAGCGGCTGTGGAAAATCAGTCACCATGCTGTCTGTGCTGCGCTTGTTGGCCATCCCGCCGGCCGAGATCGCCGCTGGGCAGGCTCTATATCTGGGGCGCGATCTGCTTCAGATCAGTGAAAATGAGATGGAGCACGTGCGCGGCAAAGAAATCGCCATGGTCTTTCAGGATCCGATGACCTCGCTCAACCCGGTGTTGACCGTCGGTCGCCAGATCACCGAATCGCTCAGAACACACATGGGGATGGACAAGCAAATGGCCCGCGAACGGGCTATCGAACTGCTCGACCAGGTCGGCATCCCCGATGCTGCCCGGCGACTAGGGGATTACCCGCACCAGTTCTCCGGGGGACAGCGCCAGCGCGCCATGATCGCTATGGCTCTGGCCTGTGTGCCGAGCATCTTGATCGCCGAT
Source organism: Anaerolineales bacterium (assembly GCA_035643335.1). Taxonomy (GTDB): domain Bacteria; phylum Chloroflexota; class Anaerolineae; order Anaerolineales; family UBA4823; genus DASQQR01. The sequence goes on along the minus strand of DASQQR010000189.1, from coordinate 1,750 downwards.
GAACCCACCACCGCCCTGGATGTGACCATCCAGGCCCAAATCGTCGAGCTGGTCCAGCGCCTGCGGGCGAATCTGGATATGGCCGTGATCTGGATCACCCACGACCTGGGTGTGGTCGCCGAAATAGCAGACCGGGTGCTGGTGATGTATGCTGGCTACATCGTCGAAGAGGCGCTGGTGGACGACCTGTACGAAGACCCGCGCCACCCGTACACCATGGCATTGCTGGCTGCCCTGCCGCGCATCGATCGCCGCCGGGATAAGCGCCTGCGTTCCATACCCGGCGCGCCGCCCAACCTGCTCGCCGAGCCAAAGGGCTGCCCATTTGCAGCGCGTTGCGAACTGGCCTTCGACCTCTGCCGGGCTGAGATGCCGCCTTTGATCCCCATCGGCCCAAACCATCAGGCCGCATGCTGGGTGGACGTGACCAGCGGCAAACCGCGCTAATATGATCCGGAGATCCCCCTTGGCTGACGCCCAATCCACTTCCTCTACGGAAGCCCAACCCCTGGTGCAGGTGCACGAACTGAAGAAGCATTTTCCGGTCAGGCAGGGTCTCATTTTCGAGAGAGAAGTCGGCTCGGTCAAGGCGGTGGATGGCATTTCGTTTGATATCCGTCACGGGGAAACACTTGGTCTGGTAGGCGAGAGCGGTTGCGGCAAAACCACCGCCGGGCGCACGATTTTAGGCCTGTACCCAATCACCGGCGGCTCAGTCACGATTTCCGGCATCCGGGTGGATCGGGCCACTAAAGAAGAGCTGCAAATCCTGCGCCGCACAGCGCAGATGATCTTCCAGGACCCCTACGCCTCGCTCAATCCCCGTTGGACGGTCAGCGCCATCATTGGCGAGCCTCTGCGGGTGCACAAGCTGCTGCCGGACGATAAGGCGCGCATGGATCGCGTCCACGAACTGATGCTACTGGTGGGGCTGAGCCCGCGGTTGATCAACCGCTTCCCGCATGAATTCTCAGGCGGGCAACGCCAGCGCATCGGGGTAGCGCGCGCCCTGGCATCCGGCCCGGATTTCATTGTTTGCGATGAGCCGATCTCGGCCCTGGATGTCTCCATCCAGGCTCAAGTAGTCAACTTGCTGGAAGATCTGCAAGATGAGTTTAACCTGACTTACCTTTTCATCGCCCACGATTTAAGCATGGTACGCCATATCTGCGACCGGGTGGCGGTGATGTATTTGGGAGTGATCGTCGAGCTGGCTGACCGGGACGAGCTCTACGAAAACCCGCTTCACCCTTACACACAGGCTTTGCTCTCCGCAGTGCCAATCCCGGACCCTAAAAGGGACCGTGCCCGGCAGCGCATTATCCTGAGTGGTGATGTGCCCAGCCCCCTCAACCCGCCTGGTGGCTGTCGCTTTCATACCCGCTGCCCAATTGCCAAGGATCACTGTTCAAAACTGGTGCCGGAATGGCGAGAGATTGCACCCAATCATTGGGTTGCCTGCCATGAGGTGGAAGGTTGACGACTTTTTTCTCGTACGAAGAACTGACCTGGCCCAAGGTTTATGATTTGCCCCGCGACACGCCCCTGGTGATTCCCCTGGGCACAGGATATTCATGGGAGCGGCTGGCCAGCGCCCTGGGAAATCCTCCTCGAGCTGGATTGCTGCCCCCGATCCCCTTCGGCTGGATTGGCAGCGGTCTGTTTGTCCCGGAACGTCTTCTGGGCGCTTACCTGGGAAACTTGCTGGACAGCTTACGCGATGACGGTTTTCCCCGGGTCTACGCACTCA